>SKGH01000048.1 GCA_007117575.1 Candidatus Kaiserbacteria bacterium
GGAGTGGACGTTCGTATGTTTTATTATGGCCCCGAACTCACATTTTGACCATTTAACTCACGTGGTTAAGCTATGAAATTCCTAGAAAAGTGCGAGAAATCGAGTTCGGGGACAGGCCCTTTATTTAACTCATGGGGAAGTAGCAAGTCATAGTTAGTAAATATTTGTTAGAATATCAATATGGAATGGATGGTTAGTGTTGGTTTGTTTACTTTAGCCGGAGCGATGCTATACGTGGCCGGTGAGCTTGTTGTATCAGGTTTATTGAGACTGTCTCGTTTTTTTCACATCAAGGAGTTTGTAGTGGCTTTTTTTGTGATGGCTTTTGCCGGTACGGTGCCGAATTTCTTTGTTGGCATCACTTCAGCTATTCAAGGCATTCCCGAACTTTCTTATGGTGACGTGATGGGTAACAACATGGTGGCCCTTACTCTGGCAGTGGCGTTAGCTGTGTTTTTTTCACCCAAAAAAGAACTGCCTTTGGAGAGCAAAACGGTGCAAGACACCACCTTTTTAACAGCCATAGCCGCTTTGTTGCCTTTGATTCTCATTAGTGACGGTGTTTTGTCACGTAGTGACGGTTTGGTACTGATAATGTTTTTTATTTTTTACGTAATATGGCTTTTTTCTCGTCGTGAAAATTTTTCTAAGATTTATGAAGTAGATAAAGTTTTACCTCCACCCTTGGGTAGGCCGGAAGCTATAAGAGCAGTGGCAAAAGTGTTGGTCGGTTTGGTGATGTTGGCGACATCTGCGCAGTTGGTGGTACATGCGGCGAGCATGGTGGCCACCGCCTTAGGAGTTTCTCTGATGGTTATAGGTGTTTTAGTGGTGGGGCTGGGGGGAGCGTTACCTGAGCTTTACTTCACTTTTGTGTCAGCAAGAAAAGGGGAGACCGCTATGATCTTGGGTAACTTAATGGGGGCAGTTATCAGTCCCGCTACTTTGGTTTTGGGTATTGTGGCGTTGATAGAGCCTATATACAACGAAAACTTGGAGTTTCCTATTATTGGTAGGTTATTTTTGGTTGCGGTTGCTATTTTCTTTTTATATCTATCGCGTACCAAAAATGTTATTTCTAAACAAGAAAGTTATTTTCTTCTGGCCGTTTATGTTTTGTTCGTGGCGGTTATGATACTTGTATAAATCGGTTTTGCATGTTGTATATAAAGGTATGGGTAAGAGTGTTTAATATTAATAAGTTTGCGTGCGGTTATTGCCGGCGTTATACTGATTAGACTTCTTATGAAATTGTTTAATAAAGACCTTTTACGAATGCTGATGGGTTTTGTGTTGATAGTTTCTGTCACTCTTAGTTTGGTGATCATTGCCGTGATCATATTGGGTTAGTTTTCTTGGTTTATTACTCCACTTGGTTATTAAAAGTTGGTCATGACGATCCGAAACAAGGATTGTGTTGATTATTTTGTGGTGAGACTTCAAACAGTTTCTAAGATTGATTTATTGTCATTGTCTTATTATTATAAGGACTGTTGACGGGCTGTAGCATAATGGCAGTGTGCACGCATGGGGTGCGTGTGGCCCGGGTTCGATTCCCGGCAGCCCGACTTTAGGAGGGCTGAGCAAGCAAACTTATTTATATTGCTTATTTGATGTTTAAACTTATTTATTGTCTATCCATAGGGTGAGGTTTAACGTTTATTATTGTCTATAACGGTTTTGTTGCAACGAGTATACTTTTTTGCTAGTCTGTTTATTAAGCAGGCTCATGACAGTCGGTTTTTGTTTAGTCAGCACATAGCTGGATAAATGAAATTGAAGGGAGTTTTCCCGCCGGCCTAGGTCTTACTAACACACTACTTTTAGAGTAGGTGTGGCAGGTGAGAGGTCGAGCCCGGAAACGGGCCTGTTTATTTTAAGATCTAATTTATTTAGAACACATTTTTAAATATGTGTTTTGGATCTAAAGAAATAATTTATGGCAATCAGTAAACAAAAAAAGACCGATATCTTAGCTAAACTTGATGAGATCAAAAAAGAATCAAGTTCCATTACTTTTGTTCATTATGAACAAATCGGTGGTACAGATATGACTGAAATGAGGTCGCAGTTGCGAGATGAGGGGGTTGGTTATTTTGTAGCCAAGAAGACACTCATTAAGCGATCTTTTAAAGATTCTTTTGAAGGAGATATGCCTGAGCTTGATGGTGAAATAGCTGTAGCTTACAGTTCAGACCCTATTGCTCCGGCCCAACAAGTACTTACTTATGTAAAAAAGTATAAAGATTCTTTTTCCATAGTAGGTGGAGTTTTTGAGGGTGTGTATAAAAATAAGGAAGAGATGAATGAAATAGCCACCATACCTACTTTGCCAGTGTTGCGAGGTATGTTTGTAAATGTGATAAATTCACCGATACAAGGTCTGGTAATAGCACTTGACGCTATAGCTAAGAAGAAGGAAGGCGGTTAAAGATTAATAAAGAGTAATATAAGTCTTAAATAAGAATAAAAGTATGACGGACGAAACAAAAAAAGATACACCGGAAGTGGCAACTGAAGAAACTACTTCTGCCAATGAAAGTGTAGCCAGTGAAGTAGAAGAAACTGTGACACAGGAGAGTGACTCAGGAGACGATTCATTTGAAGTGCCCGAAAAATTTAAAGCATTGGTAGCACAAATAGAAGAAATGAGTGTTCTTGAGCTACATGAATTGGTCAAGGTTTTTGAGAAGAAATTCGGAGTATCGGCAGCAGCTGTGGCAGTGGCCGGATCAGCAACCGGTGGTGACGCCGGAGAGTCAGAAGAGCAGTCAGAGTTTACGGTAGAGTTAACGGAAGTGGGAGCGCAGAAGATAGCAGTTATTAAGGCGGTTAAAGAGGCATTGGGTCTTGGTCTTAAAGAAGCTAAAGACATGGTAGATGGAGCACCATCAGAATTGAAGTCCGGAATGAAGAAAGAAGACGCTGAGGCTCTAAAAGCAAAAATGGAGGAAGCTGGTGCTAAAGTGACCTTAAAATAAGTTAGTTGAAAGAGTCAATCAAAAAAAAGAAAACCCTTGAACATACACGTTCAAGGGTTTTTCTTATTCATGACTTACGCGTTTGGCGAATTTCAGCGCCCCGAACTTCATCAGAAACGCGTAAGTCATGTTATTGATAAACAGCCGATACTTGGCGCAAACACATCTATTTACACGTATCGTAAATAGGGTAGATATTGATCTTTAAATACAGCACCGACAATAAACGGTGTCCAGATTTATACTGTAAGTATGTGTGATATTATACGTTTTCAATTATGATAGCTGACCCGTTAACTATTCTGTTTGGTTCTCAGGCGAGAGTAAAATTGTTGCGTTTCTTTCTTTTTAACCCCTCAAAAGAGTTTACTTTCGATGAAATATCCAGACGAGCTAAGCTGGTGCGACGAACCGCGCGAACAGAGATAAATGCTTTGGAAAGGGCGCAGGTGATTAAAAAGAAACAGATATTTGTCGATCAAGAAAGTAGCAATAAGAGAGTGAAAGTACCCGGTTATGTTCTTAACAAAAACTTTCCCGATCTCCAGTCATTGCAGAATTTTTTGTTTGAAACAGCTCCCATAAACGGTAAGACGGTGTTGAAGCATTTGAAAAAAGCGGGACAAGTCGATTTTTTGGTGGTGTGTGGCATATTTTTGAGAGATTTTGACCAACGCATTGATTTGCTTTTAGCCATGAAAAAAATAGTAAATAGTAAGGTGGAAACTGCTATTCGCTCACTGGAGGCCGAGTTGGGAGTAGAGATAAGGTATGCCGCAATGGAGTCAGAAGAATTGATCTATAGGGTTGGTATGTACGACAAGTTAACCAGAGATGTTTTTGATTATCCACATGAAATAGTTTTGGACAAGATAAATGTTGTAGATGAGTTGCCTCAACGTTAAGTTGGTTGGTAAACACGTGCTTGTTTAGAGTTTTTCTGTGTTATAATCAAGTATTATTAGCAATTTAATTCATTAAATAATTTTTATGCAAGCAGATTGGGTGCAAGTTATACAATATTCATTCCAAAATGTATGGGTTGAGACCGTAGGAATGCTACCTACCATAGCCGTTGCTTTGGTTATATTGATAGCCGGTTTCATAGTGGCGGGGATTTGTAAGAAGATCACAAGTCACGTTTTCGATAAGTTGCAGGTTGACTCCGCACTGTCTAAAGCCGGAGCCGACGCCTTGTTCGAGAAGTCGGGCTATAAACTAAATTCCGGGCTGATAGTAGGAACCATGGTCAAGTGGTTTGTCGTCATTGTTTTCTTTGTCGCTACTCTTGATGTACTGAATCTAAATCAAGCTAACGAGTTTTTAACAGACGTTGTCTTGGGATTCTTACCTAAAGTTATTGTTGCTACAATAATTCTTTTGGTGGGAACCGTTTTAGCTTCTTTTGCCGGAACAGCGGTAACAGCTTCAACACGTGCCGCCAATTTTAAAGCGCCTGAGTTGTTGGGTAAATTTACCAAAACAGCTATAATGGTCTTTGCATTGATCGCCGCTCTTAATCAGGTACATATAGCACCTGAGTTGATGCAGACCTTGTTTGCTGGTATGGTTTTTGCCTTGGCTCTTGCCTTAGGTTTGGCCTTTGGTTTGGGTGGTCGCGACGCTGCTTCCAGATATATAGATTCACTGTCTGATAATCAAAAACAGTAGTGAAGGAAGTGGTAAGAAGGTAATAAAAAAGACGTCAATATCTGACGTCTTTTTTATTTTTCAAAATGATATTGACTAGTGACACTGATTTCTAATAGAGATGTTGATTTTTATTAGCCATACAGTTTTTCATAAATGATAATGAGTATTAAAATGAGCCACTTTTTACTATAATTGTTTGGCAATTATAGGTGGTTATTTGGGAGTTAAAAGTAGGGAGAATAAAAAGAATCGAGCAAAACATTAAAGACCAATTTTTGTTATCTAAAAAAAACTTGACTTTCACGTACCTTCCTATAGAATAGCGAGCACATTGTTTATGAACATGAGCGATAAGACCTAGTAGCGGATAGTCGAATCGTTTCAGATTCTGACACCGCAGAGAGCGGGTTTTTTGTTGCCAAGGTTCAAGGAAGCAATGCGGTCATTGACAACTGCATATCCTAATAAATCCCGTGCGCCTCGACAGCGCACGGGTGGTAGAGCGTGTTATAAAATTAAGTGTGGTTTTAATTACACTTATTTTTTCTAACATGCTATTGGGCGCGCGTCGTTAAAGTAAGGCACTTAGGTGCCGGGTCTTTTCGTCTCGACGCGCGCTAAACACAAACCGAGTGTACCGATCAGTATGCTGGTCGGTACAAAAAACACTCAAGTAAAAATCGTTTAGATTTTTACAGTACAGCGGTGTACAGCATTCCTTGCAGGAATGTAAGGGTGTATGGTGGATGCCTAGGCTTCAAGAAGCGATGAAGGACGTGGTATGGCTGCGATAAGCGTCGGCGAGGTGCCAAACAACCTTCGACCCGGCGATGTCCGAATGGGGAAACCCCACTGTCATCGGCAGTGACCGAGCACCTTTTGAGGTGTTGTATCATTGAGTTATGTACTATGTGTACGTAATCAAGTCGCTTTCTAAGAAAAAATTGTATATCGGTTATACAGCCGATCTAAAAAGACGTTTTTCGTGAGCATAATGACGCAAGACGACGCAAAGAATATCGCAACAAAAATACCACGTACCGTGGCGGTTGCTTTATTACGAAGCGTATAGTTCTGAAAAGCTCGCGCGTGAGCGTGAAAACCTCTTTAAGAAACGAGGAAAAACGTGGCAAAATCTTAGAAAACGCCTACTCAGTCAGTACGACACTTGAAAAGGTGCTCGGAGCGCACTCAGGGAAATGAAACATCTAAGTACCTGAAGGAATAGAAAGCAATTGCGATTCCCTTAGTAGCGGCGAGCGAAATGGGAACAGCCCAAACCCAGCTCCGGTTTCTGTGGTCATTTATTACTTTATTCAGGAGTGACAAATCAGTTGTCCTGATATATTTAGAAATAGAATGACAGTAGAAACCGGAGCTGGGGGTTGTAGGGTGGAATCTGCATTTAGTTGCGAGAAGTCAAAAAACAATCACATAGAAGAACAAGTTGGGAAGCTTGACCCCAGAAGGTAATAGTCCTGTATTTGAAATGTGGTTGTCTTCTTTGATTCCATTCCTGAGTAGTTCGAGACACGAATAGCTCGAATGAATCTGGGAGAACTAACTCCTAAGGCTAAATATTCTTGAAGACCGATAGTGAACTAGTACCGTGAGGGAAAGGTGAAAAGTACCCCGGAGAGGGGAGTGAAATAGATCTGAAACCATACATCTACAAGGAGTCGATCTGGTAGCTGGTTACTGGTAACTAGTTGCTGGTATAATAATCTCAACGTTTTATGGCGTATAGAGATTTAGAAGTTTATAAAAGAGCCTATCAACTCGCTCTTGAAATCCACAAGCTTTCATTTATTTTAAAAATACGAGACTTGTCTGATCAGATTAGGCGAGCATCTCGTTCTATTCCATCGAACATAGCAGAAGCGTATGGAAGAGATAAATCAGTAAATGACATTGTGAATGGACTTCGAACTGCACTCGGTTCAAACGACGAAATGTTGTTTAATATCGAGTTTATGAAAGATACAGAATTGATCACTCAAAACCAGTATCAAAAACTTTATGATGAATATACGATTTGTGGTAAGCAACTTCATAAACTCATTGAAGCAGTTAAAAACCAGCAAACTAGAAACTAGCAACCAGCTACCAGTACGGCGTGCCTATTGAAGAATGAGCCGGCGAGTGTACCTTTATCCATCGTCTAAGTGGAAAACCCACGGAGGCATAGTGAAAGCGAGCGTTAATAGCGCGTATAGAACTAAGTGATACAAACATTGCAAGTTTATTGTGATGTCTGTATCACTTGGTTCTAGGGGTAGGGGTACGACCCGAAGCGGGATGAGCTTGCCATGAGCAGGGTGAAGCGACTGTAATAGGTCGTGGAGGCCCGAACCGGTTGGCCGTACAAAACCATCGGATGACTTGTGGTAAGGAGTGAAAAGCTAATCGAATTCCGTAATAGCTGGTTCTCTCCGAAACAGCTTTAGGGTTGGCGTCGTGTGTTCCCTCCGGGGGTAGAGCACTGGAAAGAATGAACAGGGGGAAACCTCGTCATTCTTATCAAACTCCGAATACCGGTAGGTTAATAACACGGCAGTTAGACTATGGGGGAGAAGCTCCATTGGTCGAAAGGGAAACAGCCCAGATCGCCAGTTAAGGTCCCTAAATCCATGCTAAGTGCAAAATGAGGAGGTGAGGATTCTCCGACAGCCAGGAGGTTGGCTTAGAAGCAGCCATCCTTTAAAGATAGCGTAACAGCTCACTGGTCGAGAGTCCTTGCGCCGAAGATGATCGGGGCTCAAGCATGGTACCGAAACTGCGGGACTGGTATCTGGTTACTGGTCACTAGTAACTGGTATGTGCTTTGTTTTAGCAAAGCACAAGCTCACGAAGTGAGCTTAAACCAGCAATTAGCAACTAGCAACCAGGTACCAGTCGGTAGGAGAGCGTCCTGTTCTGCGATGAAGCCGAGGGGTAACCCGAGGTGGAGCGTACAGGAGTGAGAATGCCGGCACAAGTAACCGCAAGGAGGGTGAGACCCCCTCCCGCCGAAATACCAAGGTTTCCTGGGCGATGTTGATCAGCCCAGGGTTAGTCGGTCCTAAGCCGATCCCGAACGGGGTAGGCGATGGATAGCAGGTTAATATTCCTGCACACTGCTTCGTTGCGATGGAGGGACGGAGTGTTGTACTCAAAGCGGCTTATTGGATTGCCGTAGGGGTTGTGAGCGTGTTCAGTAGGCAAATCCGCTGGACAATAGCGCGAGCAAAATCTAAAGGTGCGACTTCGGTCAAACCGATTTTGGGGAGCACGCTTCCAAGAAAAACTTCTAAGCATAAACGAAGTGGTACCGTACCAAAACCGACACAGGTGGTAAGGTCGAGAAGACCAAGGCGAACGAGTGAGAGGTCCTCAAGGAACTCGGCAAAAAAGCGGCCGTAACTTAGGGATAAGGCCTACCAGCCCTAGATTTGGGGTATACTGTAAATATGCACTCAGTGTATGTGATTCAGAATGATGTTAATAAAGACTTATACATCGGACGTACTTCAAATCTCAAAGCAAGACTAGTTGAGCATAATTCGCGTGGTAAAAAAGCGACTACATGTACATGTAAATGTGGCAACTGGCATTATATTTATGTCGAGCTTTTTCGAAGTAGAGAAGACGCAATCGAGCGCGAACGTGCGCTAAAAGCACACGGTAGTGCTAAACAAAAGTTGCTACTTAGACTTCAAAAAAGTTTGCTTTGAGCCCCAAATCTAGGGCTGGTCGCAGCGAAAGTTTTCCTGGCGACTGTTTAACAAAAACACAGCTCCCTGCGAACTCGTAAGAGGATGTATAGGGGGTGACGCCTGACCAATGCCGGAAGGTTAAGCACGGAAGGTCCGTCTGGTTGCTGGTCGCTAGTTTCTGGTTACTGGTTGCGGTTTTGCTAAGCAAAACCGCAAACGTGCGTAGCACGTTCCTCCAGTTACTAGCAACTAGTTACTAGCAACCAGATGGGCTGGGCTGTGTAAGCCCCGGTGAATGTCGGCCGTAACTATAACGGTCCTAAGGTAGCGTATTTCCTTGTCGGGTAAGTTCCGACGTGCACGAATGGCGTAACGACTGGGAAACTGTCTCGAGGACTCGCTCGGTGAAAATACAATTCCGGTAAAGATGCCGGATACCTGCAGTTAGACGAAAAGACCCCAGGAGCTTTACTGCAGCTTCGTATTGGAGCTGTTTGATCAATGCGTAGCATAGATGGGAGACTTTGAAGCGGGCTTTTGGGTACCGTGGAGTCGTCAGTGAAATACCATCCTTTGTTCGGGCAGTTTCTAACCCGATCGGCAAAACCGGTCAGGAACAGTGCGTGGCAGGCAGTTTTAGTGGGGCGCTACCCTCGACACCGTCATTATAAGTTCATTTATAAACTTATAATGATTGTGTCGAACTGTGGCGCCTCCGGAGCAAATCGGGTATTGAGAATGAGACCTCAATCAGCTTAAAACAAATAAAACAGGGGGCGTTCTTTATTGTTAAGAACGGGTTATCAGCTATATGCTTGAAAGACCGGAGTATCCAATGGTACTTAAAATGTAAACTCGGCTTTATGACTAAATGCTTTCAGTAATGAAAATTTTGCATTTCATTTACTCTTTGAGTAAAAATTCATTGGTGCGGTTAACGAGCAGGGAAGTCGCCCAGCCTTAGTTTTTCCTTGTTCCATCTTAGAAATTCTATTTTGGTTAAGAAAAAACTAGAGCTGGGTTGACCCTTCAGAGACTACACGCTGATCCGACTTTATTGAACATAAAGTCGGAAGACATAGTCCGATCTTTTCGGCGACGAAAAGGTGTATGTTAAATACACGTCCAGCCAGTATAGACTCAGCTATAGAAGCTATAGTCTATAGCTTAAAATACAAAATATAAAAGAATAATCCTTAGGATGTTTAATTATTTTGTATAAGTTGGATAACAAAATGCCTAAAAAGTAACGGAGGGGTCTCAAGGTCAACTAGGTGCGAATGGAAACCGTGCCGATAGTATAATGGCAAAAGTTGGCTTGACTGCAAGGCGTAGATGCCAAGCAGACACGAAAGTGGAGCATAGTGAACCGATGGTCCGCTTTAGATGCGGCCGGAGATTACCCGATAAAAGTTACCCTGGGGATAACAGGCTAGTCGTGCCCAAGCGTCCATAGCGACGGCACGGTTCGGCACCTTAACTTATTTGTAGTTACAAATACATCGGGGTGCCTAGGGTAGTAATATCCTACAGTTACAAACGAGTAGGTCAATAAAAAATTATTTTCATTGAAGCTACGAGTGTGGTAACTGTATGTTTTCTAAGAAAACATACAAAAACAAATTGGCTATAACGGTGAACTCCATATGAAGCCGCTACTACGCTGTAGTAGAATATGCATATGGACAATACCGTGGAAAGGCTAAACCAATACCAGAAATCAGTAATTATCGGCACGATACTTGGTGACGGATATCTTCGTATCGTCCCTGGTCGCCGAGATGCATTTCTGGAAATAAATCACGCACAGGATCAGTGTGATTATGTGACATGGAAGTACAAAGTACTTAAAAACGTCAGTGCCAAGTCGCCAGTCGTTCGAAATGGCAACGGCAAACGAAAAGCAATACGTTTCCATACGAGGCAATCACCCGAGCTTACCAAGCTCTACAATTGGTTTTACAAAGATAAGACCAAAGTAATTCCCTCTAATTTGGCACTCGATTCACTGATGTTGGCAACGTGGTTTATGGATGATGGAAGTTGGTGTCGTGCATCTGACGTGTACTTGAATACGCAACAGTTTTCACACCACAACCAACTTATTCTTTTAGATTCTCTTGCAAAGATTGGTTTGCAAGCAAGATTGAATAAGGATAAAGACTATCAAAGAATCCGTTTTGTAAAAACGAGTATTCCAACTCTGGTAAAACTGATAAAACCTCACATCATTCCATCAATGCTATATAAAATTGGTTTAGAATCCGTAGAGACTACACGCCAATCCCCAGCCCTTTCCAAGTGTGATTACCGCTTGGAAGTATAGAAAGTTAGTTAGCTAAAGTATTACATTCTTGGCTTTATGACTTTAGAAAGGGCTGGGTGAAGATATAGTCCGATCCTCACAGTAATGTGAGCAAAATAGACAGCGATGTCGGCTCAACTTATCCTGGGGCTGGAGCAAACCTATATCTGCTCTCCCGATCGGAAACGGTCGGGTAACCCGGCCCCGGTTTATAGCACAAGTTGCTATAAACCGGGGCTGGGACTATGTCAATCGCTACCCGGCGTGGCATAGGAAACAAGCTCAAAACGGAGAAGGCTGACTCATATGGTCACGGGTGACCACAACCTCTGGTTTCGGAGGTCCCAGGTACAAGATATACTTGATATACTTGGGGTATGAGAGCTAATTCCGTAGGAAAGGAATGTGTTGTAGCCAGTCAAGCCTATTTGGCTGGATTGATCGACGGTGATGGTTCCATTATGGCAATCATCGAACGTCATCAAGAGAAGCGATTTGGCTTTCGAGTACGAATTGTTCTAAAAATAACCCAAAAGCTCCGGCAAGACGTTGCGTTCTTGCCGGAGCTGGCTGGGTGCGGAGCAGTTTGCAAAAATGGGAAAACGTTTGATTGGAAAACGCGAGATCAAAATGAAGTCTTGCGAGTTCTCACAAATGTACAACCATACTCGAGAGTAAAACGCCGCCAAATAGATATCGCGGTAGATATTTTGAAAACTCCTATCGAGAGTGAAAAAGATCTACTCGCGGTGGCAACACTGGCAGATACTTTATCTCGGTTCAACGTTCGGTCCAACAACCGACGGCAGAACTATGTGGCAAAGATCCAAGCACATTTCTCCTCTAACGACTGATTGCTAGCGTTGTTGGCTCTAGCATGAGATATTACTGCTTTGGCAGAATATCACACGGCTTGCACCTACGGTGCGTGTGGTGACATACGTACTACGGTGATGGAATAGTCTGATCTGTGCAGAAACGCACAGCTAACACTACTGAGGTCCCAAGGGTTTGGCTGTTCGCCAATTAAAAAGTTACGCGAGCTGGGTTTAGACCGTCGAGCATCTTTTTTAAGAGTAAAAGGGTGCTCGACCAATCTAAACCCGAGGTGAATACACTGACCATGTATTCAAAAAGACATCGTTCACGGCGGCCCAGACCAGTAATGGTTTGGTGTGAAGTTGGCTATATCGGTAAAATCCTAAACCAACATATGTTAGGATAATACCGAGGGAAGTCATATTATGTCGCGCAAACAAGAACACATCTATGCATATTTTGCAGGATTTCTTGATGCTGATGGTAGTATTTATGTACGGGCTAAACCAAATATCTCATATAGATATGGGTATCAGGTTGCTCCATACATTGCTTGCTTCCAATCAGGATCTTGTAAAGCTTTTCCAGCTTTATGTGAAAGTATGGGGTGTGGTTCGTTACGACTTAGAAAAGGTGGTATTTACGAGTTTACAATAGCTCGTAAAGATGAGATTCTTTCTTTTTTTAGACCGTGTAGAACCCTATCTGCAGCTTAAGAAAAAACAAGCACTTCTGTTGCGTGATATTCTTGTTTGTAAAGAAAAAGTAAGTTCACAAAAAAATTTTTCAGTGCTACTCGCAAAGATTGACTCATTTCGTGAGCTTAATTATTCTAAAAAGCATAAAAAAGTGATCCCGTAGAGACTACACGCCAATCCCCAGCCCTTTCCAAGTGTGATTACCGCTTGGAAGTATAGAAAGTTATTTAGCTAAAGTATTATATTCTTGGCTCTATGACTTTAGAAAGGGCTGGGTGAAGATATAGTCCGATCCTCCGAGTAATCGGAGTAAACAAGATGCGTGAGACAGGTTGGTCTCCTATCTACTGCAGGCGTCGATACTTGACGAGATTTGTCCCTAGTACGAGAGGACCGGGATGAACGAACCTCTGGTCTGCCAGCTGTACCGCCAGGTGCACCGCTGGGTAGCTATGTTCGGAATGGATAACCGCTGAAAGCATCTAAGCGGGAAGCCAACTTGAAGATAAGGTATCATTAAGTCTCCTGAGATATGATCAGGTTGATAGGCACTAGGTGGAAGCGTGGTGACATGTGGAGCCGAGGTGTACTAATAAGACGTTATTCCTGCGAGGAATGTTGTACATCGTACAAAATTGAGTAAAGGTTTGTGTGCCACAAAAAAGTTTAGGATATGTTCGTTAAGATTTTTTTAGAAACTGTCTGAAGTGTTTTATCATAAGAATGACTGATCGAATCTTTGTTCCGGGTCTTTATGACTAAGGTAAAACATCAAAAGTTTTTAAGAAACTGTTTGAAGTCTCATCAGGGTCCGGAGTGGCTAAAAATATGAGCGAAAAACGAGGTGGAGTCTTCTGTGAACTGTCGTTCACAGAAGACGAACCAAAGTTTAGAACCTGTTTACGATCTCATCGAGGTCCAAAGTGACCAAAAATTCAAGCGAAAACCTGTGCTGGAGTCCGAAGCGTATCGGGATACGGTGAGGACGAAGCATGGGTTTGTAGCTGAA
>SKGH01000070.1 GCA_007117575.1 Candidatus Kaiserbacteria bacterium
AGTATGGCCGAGTTCAATTTTTGAAAAAACATATAGTTGTCCAAACATAGCAAGGTTTCGAATTAGGAAATAAAACAAAAACCAACCACTAAAAAATGAAGCGGGGGTGAAACCAGTGGTGTTCATCATGTGCCTGCCAACAACATCACTAGTTGTGAAAAGAATTTGGGTCAAGGCAACAACGAGTATAGGATTCATTGCCATTAGTATAGCAAAGTTCTGAATTACCGTTAGGGTATTTAGAAAAATATTATAAAACTTACTTCAAAATATGGGCGACTATCGGGAATCGAACCCGAATCGCGAGTGCCACAAACTCGAGTGTTGACCATTACACCATAGTCGCCAGTGATTAAGATGTTATACAATTTCTCATAAAAAGTCTATCTATTTTTTAATAGATGAGATAAATGGCGTTTTTTCAGTTTATGTTCTATCATACACTTATGAGTAATGATGCTTTGCAAATCGCCATTTTATTTATATTCTTGCTGGGTATGGGGGTGGGGTTTTCAGTAGCTCGCTGGTTTTTTTAAGGTTAATTATAGATATTAGAGATGAAAACATTTGTTAAGGAGTTTAAAGAGTTCGCTGTTAAAGGCAACGTTATAGATTTGGCTGTTGCAGTGGTGATTGGTGGCGCTTTTGGAAAGATAGTTTCTTCCTTGGTTGCCAATATCATAACTCCTCTTATGGGTATAATTTTAGGTGGAGTTGATATGTCCGGCCTTGAGTTGGTGGTAGGGGAGGCTTCTGTTACTTACGGTGTGTTTTTGCAAAGTATTTTGGATTTCTTAATAATTGCTTTGGTTATATTTTTAGTTATAAAAGCCATAAACAGTATAAATAAGAAGAAGAAGAAGGAGGAGGAGGAAGAGAAAAAACCTGAGAAACCTAAAGAACCAAGTGAGGAAGTGTTGCTGTTGCGAGAAATACGTGATTCTTTGCGAAAAAAGTAAACACTTTTTCAAAATTTTCCCCACTTTTCCTTCATGAACGGATGCTTTTTTGTTTGCCTCAGTTTATTTGCTTCATGACTTACGCGTTTCTGATGAAGTTCGAGGCGCTGACCCAGCCCCAGTTCCGGTAACCATTTATTACTAACGTAATAAACCAAAAAATGTTTTAGTCAGTCACGAAAGAATATAAATGATCACGGAAACTGGGGCTGGATGAGGCGTACTTGGTGGTAAGATGAAAGGTTTGAGTGACGAAAGCAACAAAGAAATTCGCCAAACGCGTAAGTCCTGTGCTTAATACTAAGCGTTAGGTTTTGTAGTGATGCCTAGGTACTCTATTTTTGTAATTATTGCTTGTCATACACCGTTGAGCATGTTCTTGTTTAGGCGTGGTTGTGTATATGTGGAAAACTAGTCTTAATAAGAGATAATATATGGCTAATTATCGTTCGGTCAACGACGTTTAGCCATTTTTGCCATATTACCCATTAAGCCTTACAATTTATCTATCACTCGGTTAGCGTCTCCACGCGAGTGTGTCAATTAGAAGGTGGCACGCAACCTAAACTCTGAGGTTAGCAGTATTGTTTGAGAGAATCCAGATAAAATGGATCGTTGTCGCCTTGACTAAAAAATCTAAATTAATTTAGAAACGAAATTATTATAAAAATAAAGAAACGTACTATGTTCAATGAAGTCACCAAGCGTAACGGTTCCAAAGTACCGTTTGATACCGAAAAAATAATAATTGCCATGCGTAAGGCATTTGTTGCTGAAAGAGTCTCAGTTGATGAAACTGTTCTTCAACAGATGACCGATAGGGTTGTTGTCAAACTACAGACTGTTTGTGACGGTAAAGCCGACTGTCCTAATGTTGAACATGTACAAGATTTGGTTGAGGAGACATTGATGGAGCGCGGTTATTTTGCTGTAGCTAAGGCCTATATTTTGTATAGGTTTAAACAGTCTGAAGAAAGGAAAGAGGAGGTGGTTAAAGAGATTGAGGAAAATAGATTGATGATAACCACTGAAGGTGGAGAGGAGCGTTTTTCCAGTGAAGCAATGCGTTCATATATTGAGAGTTTTATAGGTGGAGTGGAAAAAGATATAGATGTTGATGAGGTGGTTACTCAAGTGGAAAGAGAGGTTTATGAAGGTATATCTACACGTGAGTTAGCTAAGCTGGTTACTTTGGTTTTGCGTTCAAAAATCGAACTTGACCCCGCTTATTCACTGGTGGCTTCTAGACAATTGTGTTCAAGGTTGTATGAAGAAGCCGTAGGTAAGGATGTCTTGCCAAGCAAGCCAGACTTTACAAAAAAATATAGACAGGCCTTTCAGAAAAATATCAGTCATGCGGTATCAGAAAACAAACTGGCTTCTGAAATGACCTCATTTGACCTAAAAAAATTAGCTTCCGCTCTTAAGCCGGAGCGTGACGACCTGCTTCGTTATTTGGGGGTGGAGACACTTACGGACAGATACTTTATCAAAGCCGGCGATGGTCGCATGCTGGAAACCCCACAGTATTTATGGATGAGAGTAGCAATGGGTCTGGCTCTGGGAGAAAAGAAAGATAGGGAGGCACGTGCCATTGAGTTTTATGAAGTAATGTCAACTTTACGTTTTATCCCGTCTACCCCTACCTTGTTCCACTCCGGTACTCCTCATCCTCAATTATCTTCATGTTACTTGAATGTGGTGGAAGACGACTTGGCTCACATTTTTAAAGTGTTTGGTGACAATGCCATGTTATCCAAATGGGCTGGTGGTATAGGTACCTCATGGAGTAAGTTGCGAGCTACCGGCGCTTTAATAAAAACCGCCGGTATAAATTCGCAGGGTACTATACCGTTTCTTAAAATAGCGAATGATGTCACGGTAGCGATAAATAGGTCCGGTCGTAGACGCGGTGCTACCTGTGTATATATGGAGAATTGGCACTATGATTTTCTTGACTTTTTAGACCTTAAAAAAAATACCGGAGATGAAAGAAGGAGAACGCATGACATGAATACTGCTTCTTGGGTGTCTGACCTGTTTATGAAAAGAGTGCGTGAGGACGGAGAATGGACTTTATTTTCACCTGATGAGGTGCCAGACCTAACGGAGACTTATGGTCGTGATTTTGAGAATCGTTACATTGAGTATGAAAAGAAAGCTAAACAGGGAGAAATAAAACTTTTCAAGACTTTAAAGGCTCGCGATCTGTGGAAGCGACATATAAGCATGTTGTTTGAGACAGGACATCCTTGGGTAACTTTTAAAGATCCTTCCAACCTTCGTTCTCCACAAGATCACGTAGGGGTGGTACATAATTCCAATCTTTGTACAGAAATAACTCTAAACACCTCAGCAGACGAAACAGCGGTATGTAACTTAGGGTCTGTAAATTTCGCAAAACATATAAAAAACGGTGAACTTGATGCGGATCTGGTTAAAGATACGGTTAAGACAGGTATGCGTATGTTGGACAATGTTATTGACTATAATTTTTATCCGACGGTGGAAGCAAAAAATTCTAACTTCAAGCATAGGCCGGTTGGTCTCGGGGTGATGGGCTTCCAAGATGCTCTTTATGAGTTAGGTATTAGTTTCGCATCAGATGAATGTGTTAGGTTCGCAGACACTTCAATGGAGCTGGTGTCTTATGAAGCTATAATGGCCTCCACGGATCTGGCGCGGGAAAGGGGGGCGTATAAAAGTTTTAAAGGCTCAAAGTGGGACAGAGGCATTCTACCTATTGATACTGTGGAGATATTGGAAAAAGATAGAGGAATCTCGACAGGGGTTGATAAATCTTCTTCATTAGATTGGGCGCCGGTTAGAAAGGCGATAAAAAAGTACGGTATGCGTAATAGTAATTGTATGGCCATAGCTCCCACCGCAACCATATCTAACATTGCTGGTTCAATACCCGGTATAGAGCCCATATATAAGAATATCTACGTAAAATCAAATATTTCAGGTGATTTTATCGTAGTAAATACTGCTATGGTACGAGATCTCAAGCAAAAAGGTCTCTGGAATAAAGAGACACTAGATAAAATAAAGTATCATGATGGCTCATTAGCAGATATTTCTGAAATACCTGTTGACATTAAAGAGAAATACAAAGAAACTTTTGAGATAGATATGCGCTGGATCATAAAAGCTGCCGCCTCACGTGGTAAATGGATAGATCAGTCACAGTCATTGAATATATTCTATGGTGGATCGTCAGGACGTGAGATAAGCGATCTATATCTGTATGCTTGGGAGGCGGGGCTTAAGACCACTTATTATTTACGCTCTTTAGGTGCTTCTCAGGTAGAGAAGTCAACTATAAATAAGGCCGGAACACAGTTTCGTAAACCACTCAATGGTAAGGAGAACTATGAGGACGCCGTGTCTCCGACCGCTTCTCCATTAGCGACACCTTCACCTATACAAAAGTCTCATATCGACGCTGAAAAAGTACGTATTGTTAACAAAGACCAGAGTAAAACACCAAGACTACACGTGGCTGGCGATTCTGTATGTGAAGCCTGTGAGTAGGTTATCTTGAGTAAAAAATAGGCTGGTATTATACTTATACTTTGTATAAGAGAGGCGTCGAGCAGGGATTGTGTGACGCGACACACGGTCCCCGCCCGGCGCCTCTTTGTGCCCAAAGTTTATATATTGGGCAAGATAGATACGAAAAAATACCATAGCCGGCTTTTGAAAATTCCTCAGGGACTATAGTTACACAATTGTTTATAAATAGGACTTATGAGTTTGATGATTTCCTATAGCATTCTCTGTCTAACAGTTTAACGCAACGCTAAGTACACGTCTGTTTGTTATTCGTAACTCATCTAAACCTTTAAGTCCTAAAAAATTAATAATATTAAGATAAATATGGAAAAAAAAGGAATCATTAATAACAGCACAACTGACCCAAATAAAATTTTACCAATGCGCTATAAGTGGGCTAGAGAACACTACAAAGCCGGAGTAAACAACAATTGGACACCGGAAGAAGTATCGATGCAGTTAGATATAGAATTATGGAAAAAACAAGATGAGTCCGGTCTTAGTGAGGCGGAAAGGAGAATGGTTTTGTGGAACCTCGGCTTTTTCTCTACCGCTGAGAGTCTAACTGCTAATAATATTGTCTTAGCTGTCTACAACCATGTTACAAATCCTGAATCAAGACAATATCTGCTTAGACAAGCATATGAAGAGGCTATACACACTGATACTTTTATATATTGTTGCGATTCTTTGGGTCTTGATCCGGATGAGATATACAATATGTACGAAACCATTCCCTCTATAAAAGAAAAGGATGATTTTGTTATCAACTTTACTCAGTCAGTCTTGGACCCTAATTTCAAAACTGATTCGACGGAAAATATTCAGAAGTTTGTTCATGATCTTATAGGTTTTTATGTAATAATGGAGGGTATTTTCTTTTATGCCGGTTTTGCCATGATTTTGTCTATGAAGCGTCAAAACAAGATGGTGGGAGTGGGAGAGCAGTTCCAGTATATCCTGCGTGACGAGTCGGTTCATTTAGCTTTTGGTATTGACCTTATCAACACTATCAAAGAAGAAAATCCCGAAATTTGGACTGAAGAGTTTCAGACAGATATTATCGAAAAGATAAAGCGAGCTGTTGAGCTGGAAAAGCTTTATGTAGATGACGCCATGCCACAGGGTTTTCTTGGCCTTAACCCGCAAACAGTTAAAGATTATGTAGAACATGTGGCAGATAGGCGCTTCGAAAGACTGGGATTGCCTAAATTCTATAATACTGAAAACCCATTTCCATGGATGAGTGAAATAATTGACGTATCGAAAGAGAAAAACTTCTTCGAAACCAAAGTAACTGAATACAAGAACTCCGGCTCGTTGGAGTGGTAGAATGTTTTTCTAGAGATATAGAAATAAGTAAAAATAGCGACTGATAGAATTTCAAAAGTACCGTGTAGCGATAATGGGGTTTTTTATTCAATATAACTTTCTGATACACACAACGATCTCTGCTCGTAGATGTTTATAATCGTTTTATGTGTTAAAACATCCATATGTGGCGTTATACTTTTCTTGTCGCGATTTTGCTTGGGTCTTTGTTTGTGTATGGATACATGTATTACACAGCTTGGGCGTTGTGTAACGTTCCTATTTCCTATGCTATAGGTCAAGTGGATGATGAGTTTGATTTTTCCAGAGATAGATTTACCGAAGCGGTGTCGAGTGCGGTGATGGTTTGGGAAGCCTCTACCGGTCGAAAGCTTTTTAAAAAGAATGAGAATGATAAAAATGCAGTACAGATAAACTTGGTCTTTGATGATAGACAAGCTTATGTAGAGGCGGAGATTGGTTATAGAGAAAGATTGGATGCCACTGAGTCTGTAAGTCAGAGTTTACGCAAACACTATCAACGGTTAGTGACAGAATATGAAAACTTAAGAGACACACATGAATTGTTGTTAGCTAATTATAATGAGGAAGTCAGAGAATTTAACGAATTGATCGAGTTTTATAATCAGGAGGGTGGGGTGTCAGATGAGACATATCGTAGTCTACAGACAGAGCAGACTAGGTTGGCTAACGAAAGGGAGTCTTTGCGTGTCATGGAAAGAGATATCAATCAATTGGTAAAATCTATCAATGAGTTGGGGGAGCAGGGCAATTTGTTAATAGAGACCCATAACCAAGGTGTCGGTGAATACAATAAAAATTTTGGTGAGTCTAGAAAATTCACTCAAGGTGAATATTTAGGGAGTGTCATTAACATATACACTTTTACTTCAGAGCAAGAGCTGGTTTTGGTTTTGGCTCACGAACTGGGACATGCCTTGGGAATTGAACACGTTCCCGGACGCGAGTCAATAATGTATGAGCTCTTGGGCGAGCAACCGGAAGACCTATCTTTGTCAGAGTACGACATGGAAGCTTTCGTGTCTGTGTGTGTTGAGTTGCCGTGGTGGGATAGATTAGTAAGGAAAATATTCAGTTTTATTTTGACATAGTTCATACTAACCTCTTATTTAACCTCAAGCACACACTTCTTGTACTTGAGAGTGCCGTTTCTCCTTTACAGATAAGGGTTTTAGTCGGTTTAAGTACTAGGGCACCAAAAAAATTGACATGAGTCTAATTTAGTTTAGAATAAATATGAGTCTTGTAGATTACTTTACTCAAACTTCAAATTTTCTACCCAAGAGGAGATGTGGTATGAAAACTGCTTCAGTAGATTATGTTCAGACTGAGCAAAACTTTAGTGATATTTGCGACAATTTGCTAGCAGAAGAAGTCGACTCTAACGTTCGCCAACTTTGGAACAAAATCAAATCTTTCGACTTATCACGCGAGCGAGCCTACCTGTCTATCGCTTATGGTCATTCAGGTGAATACGCGGTGGCTATGGAGTTAGAGTATCGCAAGTTTCTTTTCTTACGTGCTATGCATCCAGAAATGAATTTACCGATGTCTGTCGAAGTAGACGACTTCTGGCATGTGCACGTTCTAAACACTAGAAACTACCAGCGTTTTGTCGATGAGTGTGCTGGAGGTAACTTCGTCCACCATCGCCCCAATATCAGCAATGCTGAAAACAGGGCACTGGTACCAGCTTATATTAATGGAACAATCACCATGTATCGTAAATATTTTGGTGAACCTCCGCAGGTTTTTTGGGAAACTGACCCAAAAAGTGACTGTTGCATCTGCATTTGCGCATGTCCGGGTTAACTAAAAACCCCACGATTACTTATTTTATCGTGGGGTATATTTATTTACTTTAATTAGAAATACTATGCATTTTTCGAAACTTTACAAAATCAAAGAAGGAAAAATTTCAACACTCAAAAAGTGGTTTTCCGTGCTGGAGAATCAGCGTGTTGATGAAGCAATTGCTACTTTTGCTTCCGAAAATATAACCAGAGAGACTTTTGTGTTATTTAGTTTGGGTAAAAACAAATATTTTCTTCTGGGTTTAAACGAAGCAAATGGCAATCCTAAAAAGTCTGACCCTGAATTGGTTATTAATAAAGAGCATCAAAAAATTCTTAGTGAATGCCTCGAGCCTGTTTCAGAAAAAGGTGAGATCATACTGGATATACGGTTGTAGTATTCAATTTGACGTTCTATCCCACGATCTCTTGCTTACATAGAAAACGGTAATTTCTAATTGGGCAAATGGGACACAAACGGGGACAGGTACAGTTTTTTTGGCAATTTGTGTGTTGTAATATTGTCTTTTTCTAGAAAATGAGGTTTGTATAAGTTTATTTGCAATTAATTGTTGAACTTAAGCACTAAAAAATTGACTTTTTAGAAAAAAGGTCTATATTGGTACATGTTCGCCTGAGGGCGTTTTTTTAATGGTTGGATGGTCTGGTGAGTTCAGTATAGAACTGTTAGTGGTGGGTGATGAGTGGTACTTGTTATACCCACGAAAAGAAAATATAATAGAAAACACAATATGGAAAGATTAGGAAAATATTTTCGCGATACCGCGAACGAGATGAAGCACGTATCTTGGCCTACTCGTAATCAAGCTTTAATATATACAGCATTGGTAATAGGAGTATCTGTTGTGGTAGCTTTGATATTAAGTGGTTTTGACTACGTGTTTACCAACATGCTGGACCTGTTAGTTTGAGTATATTCAGTTTTGTAAAAGAACTATTTATTTCAAATTTAAAGATTATTTTTAATTAAATTTATAAATTTATGACCAAACAGTTTACCGATGGTGAGAGGCGATGGTACGCCATTCATACCTATTCCGGCTATGAAAACGCTGTAGCTAGGAACCTCAAACAGCGTATAGATTCGCTTGGTATGCAATCCTCTATCTTCGACGTTATAGTGCCAACTGAAAAAAAGATCAGAGTGAAAGGTGGCAAAAGAGTGACAGAAGAAGAGCGTATATATCCCGGTTATGTTTTGGTGGACATGATAGTAAATGATGAATCTTGGTATGTGGTAAGGAACACACCAAGAGTAACAGGTTTTGTTGGTAGTGGTACGCAACCGGTACCTCTTTCAGAAGCGGAGTACAAAGAGTTGGTCGGTCGTATGTCTGATGACACCATAAAACACAAGATGGATCTCTCACCTGATGATTTGGTGGTGATAGTCGATGGACCTTTCAAAGAACTGGAAGGAAAAGTTGGAGAAATAGATGAAGCCAGTGGTAAAATAAAAGTACTGGTTTCAATGTTCGGTAGAGAAACACCGGTAGAGCTTGATTTTCTGCAAGTAAAAAGAGTCTAAGGCGTTAGTGTGGTGTAGCTGTCTTGGTCTAAGAGTTATAACCTGAGGTAAAGAATAAAAGCCCTAAATATAGAATATTTCAGGGCTTTTAGCATGTAAAGGTTAGATTATGCTTAGGAAAGCAAAACCATATGTTGTTGTCAGTGTTTGAGTGCCTAAACCCGTATCGTCATTGCTAAATAGACAAAAAGTACCACAACAGCATTTGCAGTATTATATACATTGTATATAATACAATAGTGAAGTTTTTTGATTGGAATGATGAGAAGAATGACTGGTTACTTCGTGAACGAGGCATTACATTTGAATTATGTGTCACGTATATTGAACAAGGTTATGTGCTTGATATCTTGGCTAATGCACCGCCTCGTGAACACCAGCGTGTGTTTATTGTGAATATTGAAGGCTATGCGTACCGTATACCATTTGTTGAAGACGAAGAAAAATTTTTTTTAAAAACAGCATACCCTAGTCAACGAGACACTAAAAAATATTTATTACCATGAATAAAAAGAATAAAAAACAAATTAAACTCACTAGTGAAGAGCGATCACTTGATCGAGCTATTGAGCGTGGTGAATATGTATCTGTATATTCAGCTAAAGAAGTAGAACGGTATCAAGCAGTAGCTAAGAATACCTTTGCTAAACAAAAAGCTGTGAACATACGTATTTCTGAACGTAATTTGGCACGTCTTAAGGCAGCGGCCGCGCGAGAAGGGGTTTCGTATCAAACCTTTATTACGTCGTTGATACAAAAGCATGTGTAGGCAGGGTCTTTAGTTTCAGCAGTCGGGGAGATAGAGAAGGGTTTCGTTTTGTGAAAAAAGTAGGGTTGTTTAGTAAGGTGCTGGTAAGTTGCAGGGTGTGGCGCAGGGCGTGCTTTGCACGCCCTGCTTGTGTGGTGTGGGAACGGTATATGTAATTGTTGTTTTTACAGGACGTCACTACTACCGGTGAGATCGTACAAGTACTTGTCAAAGGGGTTTTTTTTATGTACGATACGCAAGCTTCTGTATTGGTATTGGCTATGGAACAATATCAAAAACAATTATTAAGACGTTTTCTGCGTTTAAATATTTATCTTATAATAAAATTAAAATATGGCTAAGAAAGTGGTAAAGAAGATTAAAGTACAGGCGGTGGGAGGTAAGGCCACACCGGCTCCTCCTTTAGGTCCTGTGTTGGGTCAGGCTGGTATAAATATTGGTGAATTTGTAAATCAATTCAATGAACAGACCAGAGAGCGTATGGGTGAGGTGGTGCCGGTAGAAATAACGGTTTATGATGACCGGACCTTTACATTTATATTGAAGACATCACCGGCGTCTCGCATGATACTTAAAGCCATCGGTAAAGATAAAGGTTCTAGTAAAACTCCAATTTCTCGTGCCGGTGAACTGACTAAAGCGCAGGTAAAGGAGATAGCTGAGGCGAAAATGGCAGACCTTAACGCTGCTTCTGTAGAAGCGGCTATGAGAACCATTGAGGGTACCGCTAAGTCTATGGGTGTGTTCATAAAAGGTTGAATTTATTTGACAGATCATTCATCAGAAATGCTTAAGTCATGAAGCTGAGTGTTTGGCAGGGTAGTGTACGATAAGCCGCTCTTATTTTGATTTTAAGCGAGAGAGTTTTTTGGGTATCGTTTTTTTTAACTTCCAAGCATAGTATGAGAATTATACCCATAGTTACCCCTTTGCTAAAACCACCTAAAGACGATCTGTTTTTAGCTTTGAAACAATTGTATTTGGATCTTAAAGAAAGAGATATAGTTTTGATAAGCTCAAAGGTAGTGTCTATTCACCAAGGACGTTGTGTACCTATGACCGGTAAGGGTATAGAAAAAAAAGACTTGGTTTTGTCTGAAGCTGATATGTGGAGAGAAAGAAAAGGGGGAGGTAATCCGCTTACTATTAAGTACGGTGCCTTTATTTCCAATGCCGGTATTGACGAGAGTAATGGCTGTGGGCACTACGTTTTGCTTCCTAAAGAGCCCTACCAGATGGCGCGAAAGATACAGGAATATTTTTGTAACAGATTTCATTTGACTGAATTGGGTGTAGTTATTACAGATAGCCATTCACAACCTTTTCGTTATGGGGCTTTAAGTGTTGCCATTGCCGGCTATGGTTTTTCGCCTGTCCGTATTCACACCGGTGAAGTCGACCTTTTTGGTAGAGTAACTAAATATGGTGTTGTAAACGTTATAGACTCTTTAGCTTCGATGAGTACGTTGGTTTGTGGGGAGGGGGCTCAGAGAAAGTCCGTGGTTATAGCTCGAGGTGTGCCGGATATTGATTTTGGAGATTTTGATGTGGCGAAAGAGCTTTTGGTGCCACCAGATCAGGATCGTTATTTTTCTATTTATGATGATTTTAAAAAAGGGGGGAGTGATATTTAAAATAGAAAATGTCGTTTTGATTATCAGTGGTATAGAAAAATATTTTTAATACATGACTTACGCGTTTGGCGAATTTTTTTGTTGCTTTCGTCAGCTAGCAAAAACGCCCTGACTCCGCGAGCTTTCATGTCCCGCTTTTATGTTCCGTCGGCTTGACGACGGGGAAAGCGAGGCGGACGTTTTTACTAGCTCGTTCAGAACACCCAGCCCTAGTTTCTGAAATTATTTATTATCAATACTTTAAGTCAAACCGGTTTTAGTACTCTACGATAGTGTATAAATGAAAACGGAAACTAGGGCTGGGATGAATGTGACTAATAAAATATGTATAGGCAGTGGCCGGCACTATGGCTTGCAAAATTCCCTGACTCTGTGCCCAGAAAAGTTCTGTGCTGTCCTCAGGGAAGTTTATAGCGTAAGCTTGACATGCTCTTGTCTTTATAAGATATTAGCTTTGGTTGTTAAACAGGAGACCTTTGATGAACGAAGAAAGAGTAATCGTACCTTTTTATTATGCTAATTATAATAAGCAAAACTATACTGCAGAATTGCAACAACAAGCAGATAGGGGCGGGTATGTCTTAACGCAAAAAGTAGTCGCTATACATTTAGGCAATGATGGCAGTGGTTTGGGTTTAGGTTTGCGTAGACTGAGAGCTGATGAGCATGGTGAGGGAGAGTCTTGGTCTACGGTTGGCGAGCTGGTTAGACCTACCGAACCAGCTGTCTCGGTTTTGCGGAGGGCATTATACTGTGATTATGGCCAGAAAGGTGATATTGACATTCAGTATCTGGTTTCCATTGTCGGTAATGGTAGGGGTATAAACCACATTGGTGATTATCAGCCAAAGACATATGTCCATTGGTACGTAATACGCACTGATGGCGATGTAGATTTAGACTCGCGTCGAATAAGTGAATTTTGCTGGCTTCACTCCTGTGAAGATGTGAGGAAAAAATTGGCCACCATGCCGGTCTTTGAAAGGAAGTCATTTCTTTTTGCTATTAGTTGTTTTGGAAAGTTACAAGGAGATGTTTGGATGGAAGGTCAACAATTATTATCACCACTCATTACTTAATCAAGTAATGGGGTAAAAGGTAAGTTCTAAAGTATTAGTCATAGACCACCGTTTATTTGTCGGTGGTCTTGTTATTATAAAAATAGTCCCATGACTTACGCGTTTGGCGAATTTCTTTGTTGCTTTCGTCACTCAAACCGTACATCTTACCACCAAGTACACCTCACCCAGCTATAGTTCCGGTAACCATTTATTACTAACGTAATAAACCAAAATCGTTTTAGTCAGTCACGAAAGAATATAAATGATCACGGAAACCGGGGCTGGGTCAGCGCCTCGAACTTCATCAGAAACGCGTAAGTCATGA
>SKGH01000047.1 GCA_007117575.1 Candidatus Kaiserbacteria bacterium
AAGATGATGGATTACATCTTTATGGTGGCAAAAGAATTTGAGGAAAAGAACTTTATGCGTTATCCTGTATCTAATTATAAATTCTTTAAGAAGGTTTAGACACAATTTTGTGGGGGGTCTCTATTTTGATTCGTCGCCTCCCAAAATAGCAAACACCTATCGAGACAATTCCCAATAGATGCCATAGTAGCCAAATACCCTCATACATCAAAACAATCACTAACTGCTAAATCAGTGGTACACTACCACTATGTCTATAGGTCTAAAACGTGGCACAGTTGATGTCGTTGCGCACAACCCGGATTGGGCTGATGAATTTGAACGAGAAAAAGAACGCATTCTTGAAGCTTGTGGCAACAAAGTAATAGCTGTTGAGCATATTGGCAGTACCTCTATTCCCGGATTAGTAGCTAAACCAATTATTGACATTGCGCTAGGTATAAGACGACTGCAAGATGCTAAACAGCTCTTGCCATACTTGAAAAAACTTGACTATCATTTCTACAAGAAATTCCAACGACAGCTATTATTCGTCGCGAAAGGTCCAGATGAGAAACGTACCCACTACCTCCACGTCATGCGCTACAACGGCGCAAAATGGAAAACAGATCAGTTGTTCCGTAACTATTTACGCACTCACCCTAGGGCAGTACGCGAATACTCTGACTTAAAACAGAAACTAGCTAAAGCGCATCCTGATGACCGACAAGCATATAGTGACGGTAAGGATGAGTTTATCAAATCAATCATTGCTAAAGCTGGTGTTAGAAAGCAATAGAAAACAAATTTTATACTATCTTTACCGCTTTATTGATTTTAATTAGTCATAATTTATCCCCAATCATAAATAAACCATACCTATACGCAACTAAAAGTCATGTCTATTTTTTTGCAAGCCTCTTTGGTGACCTTGACCAAAACCTTCACCCTGCCACGGCTTCACCAATTCATACATTGGCCCACGTTGTAATAACGTCTCAGATGATGTTTTTATATTTAGATAATGGTAATCATTCCAGAATGGAACATACCTCGGACAAGGACAATAAATGGTCGACTGGCATGGTTAATTCTGGCAACTCATTGAGGGCAAACCAACACCATTCTCTTCCTTCTTCAGCTTCAATAATCGGCTCAACATCGTCCTCTACCTGACACACATACGCATGCCAAAGATGAATATCTGCTCCACCAACACAGCTATCGCCACGAATTTCTCCTTCAAAGACCAACTGCAACTTATTTACTTTTATGTGTGTTTCTTCATACAACTCGCGAAAAGCAGCCTCTTTGGCACCCTCACCCTTATCTAAATGTCCAGCTGGGATCGTCCACAAAAAAGGATACTTCACCCGTTTAAAAAGCAAGATTTCTTTACTTGGATTCTGCACAATCACCCCAACACTACTGTGCACCAATTCATCATTCTCATTAAAAAATTGTTCCATACCAGGATCCCATGCCAGAAAACGATCATTCGTACCATTACAAACACTACACTTAAAAACTGACGTACCATTTTCTTGTACAGCCTTAGCCACTGACGGTGCTCCACATAAAATACAAAAGGAAGTTTTTTCTGGTGGCAAATCTTTTGGGAAAGAAATTCTCTTTGTGTACATAATTATTTTTTATTTTTTAGTATAGCATTTACCACTGAGGGTACTGCTCGACCGTGTTCTCCAGCCCAAAGATACGGCTGATTAACAGAACTTGGCCATCGAACATAATGACGGTTCCCATACCCTTCGACCGAACCATCCGCGTGACGTACCACCAACCGAGCAGACTGCCCGGGGTCGAGGAAATATGCCCACTCCAGACTGATTTCACTTTGCTTGATAATTTCAGCAACTTCTTGTGGATTTATACCTTGAAATGCAGATGTCTTAGGAGCTCCGTCAAACACCTCGAATGTAACAGCGTCATTTATCGTTTTGTAAACGACCGAACGAGCCATACGACGGTCAGAGAAAGGTGGCTTGTCCCCCAATGACCTATCGTGGTTGATCGGGTGATCACGCTCAGCTTCAAAATGAAATACTGAAGGACCAACTGTCACAGCATTTCTTATGTCTTTCACATTAAGATCGTTGTAATTGATAGTAACTATGTCCCCTACTGAGATAGTTTGAAGTGCTTCTTTGTCACCTTGTAAAATGAAATTCCCTTCCAAGAAAGAAGTACCGCCTCCTTCTCGCTTATCAGAAACCACTAGATGTCCTTCCTTCACCTCGCACACAATATCCACGATATCAGTTTTCGCTGGGGTTTTACTCAATTCCTCATTCAGAATCCGTTTAGTACCTGTCTCTGAATTACTCACATGCTGAATAATACAACTATCAACGCCGAATAATTTAATCTCTGAATTTTTCTTACCAGAATTGTTCCCTGCCCATAAAAACGTCATATCTCCGATCATGACACAACCTTCACTCATCACTTCCGTCACTTGCAGAACCCCAGCCTCATCAACCCAGAGTACAGGACGATTATGCGACTGCACTCCATACAACATACCATCTCTAACAATTGTACCAAGAACAGTCTCTTTTGGGAGATTACCTGATTTATCGTCAGTTAAAAAGAAAAAACCACCATTAATAGAACACACAACGGATTCATTATTTATCAACTGACGTTGAAGATGACTCTTGAAATTTTTTGTGTTAATCTCAAATTCAATATCCTCAGTCGAAGAAAAAGTTACTCTATACATGTTAGTAAAATCACCATTTTCGGTAAGCTGATAAGTACCCTGCTCAAAACGAACACCTTGTGCTAGGTCTTCAGTCAACGACTCAACTGGTTTAGCAAAAACTTCTTGACTCTCAAGCATGTCACCTGGACCCTTATATCGATACTCCGATTTCTCACTCTTTCAGTACGAGGATTATTAAATTTTCCAAAACGTTCACTCATAACTAACATTTACTAAAAATACTATCAATAATCATCAATTTCATGAATGAGACATTACTTACCTTTATTACAAGTTTAGATAAAGACATTATGACTTAACCACGCCAAAAATTACGACTAAAGACCATACCTTTTTCTAAAACTGCTTTAGAAAAATTTTCTTCAACCCCATGCATATTGCAATCTTCGTTAGCTAAAGGAATTGACATAATTGGTTTTTGTAGTGTTTTTTGTAAGTCAGCGATTATTGGAATTGATCCTCCGACAAAATGAGGAATCGGTTCTTCTTGAAAAGCATCGCTCAACAAATTGCTAACGTTTGAAAAAATTTGGTTTTCACTACTTAACTCAATCGGATCACCGTGACTTTCAATTTCCACCTCTACCGTAGCATATGACGGCGCGTTATTTTTCAAGTAAGTTGCTACAAGCTCAAGAATATCGTCAGTATTTTGTCCAATAACAGTCCTAATGTTTATTCGAGCTTCTGCTGTAGCGGGAACAATATTTTTAAACCCTGTACCAACATAACCACTAGCAACACCGCTAATCATCAAAGCTGGTTGTAACCCGGTTTGAGAGAGGAAATCTGTA
>SKGH01000079.1 GCA_007117575.1 Candidatus Kaiserbacteria bacterium
ACTTACGCGTTTGGCGAATTTCTTTGTTGCTTTCGTCACTCAAACCTTTCATCGTACCACCAAGTACGCCTCACCCAGCTCCAGTTTCCGTGATCATTTATATTCTTTCGTGACTGACTAAGACATTTTTTGGTTTATTACATTAATAATAAATGGTTACCGAAACTGGGGCTGGGTCAACGCCTCGAACTTTATCAGAAACGCGTAAGTCATGTATTATGAGTATTATGAAAACAACAACAATTACAAAAGCCACCCGATCTTTAATGGAGCAGGTAAGAGGGAAAAGAGTTACTGTAATGGGCTTGGGCTTGCTTGGAAGGGGTGTTGGTGATACGGCTTTTTTAGCTGAGTGTGGAGCTCTGGTGACGGTAACCGATCTGAAAACCTCTAAAGAGTTAGAAAAATCTTTATCTGCCTTAAATTCTTTTTCCAATATAGAGTATGTACTGGGAGAGCATCGAGAAAAAGATTTTATTGAAGCCGATCTGATCTTGGTAGCAGCCGGAATACCACAGGACTCTAAATTTTTAAATATTGCCAGAGAGAACAATGTACCGCTTACACAAAGCGCCGCTTTTTTTGCCCAACATGCTGACATACCGATTATTGGGGTTACCGGTACTCGTGGCAAATCCACTGTGGCACATTTGATACACCATACTTTGTCGGTAGTAACAGGTGAGTCTGTATTGCTTGGTGGAAATGTTAGAGGTGTCTCTAATCTACAGCTTTTAAAAGATGTTAAAGATGATTCCTTGTGCGTGATGGAGTTAGACTCTTGGCAGTTACAGGCTTTCGGTTGGGCCGGTCTGTCTCCGCAAGTGGCGGTATTCACTTCGTTTATGCCTGATCATTTAAATTATTATCAAAAAAACTGTGTCGGTTATGAAGAGGCAATGTCTGCGTATTTTGCTGACAAGGTCAACATTTTCAAATATCAGGATGATAAAGGTGTGTTGATCACAACACCGGAAGTATTTGCTTGCATTCAGGATTTTGCCAAGGAAAACAGTAACCTATTCATTAAGGGAGAGGTTATTTTGACTGACAGTTCAGATTTACCCGGGGACTGTTTATTATCGATGCCCGGTGAACACAACAAACTCAATGCCTCACTCGCTTATAGAGCTCTACTGGCCACCGGTTTAACCGAGGAAGAGGTGGCTAGTGGTTTTGCCAGTTTTCCTGGTGTGCCGGGGCGGTTACAGTATCTGGGCACGGTAGACGGGGTTCGCATATATAATGACAATAACGCTACCACACCACAAGCTACTGTTGCCGGACTGCAGGCTCTCAGCTCAGGAAAAGATAAGAACCTCGTTTTAATTGTCGGTGGTGAAGATAAAAATTTAGACCCCACACCTTTAGCTTTAGAGATATTAAAAAGCTGTCTGAAAGTGTTCGTCTTGCCGGGTAGTGGGAGTAAAAAGTTGTTGAATTTATTAAAAGATAAGGATGGAGATGTGAACTATAAACAGGTAGAAAGTTTAGAGGAAGCAGTGGAAGCCGGTTTTAAAAATACTAAAGCAGGTGAATCACTACTTTTTTCACCAGCCTTTGCTTCATTTGGACAGTTTAATAATGAGTATGAACGCAATGATAAGTTTGTAGAGTTGGTGGCTAAGAAACTGCCTGAAAAATAAACTTACATATTTTTGAAGAGGTAAGGGAGTTAAGGATTTTGAAGCATTTCTTTACGGGAAATAAAACTTGAGGCGCACTTTTTATTATCATGACTTACGCGTTTCTGATGAAGTTCGAGGCGCTGACCCAGCCCCAGCTCCAGTTTCGGTAACCATTTATTACTAACGTAATAAACCAAAATCGTTTTAGTCAGTCACGAAAGAATATAAATGATCACGGAAACTGGGGCTGGGTGAGGCGTACTTGGTGGTACGATAAAAGGTTTGAGTGACGAAAGCAACAAAGAAATTCGCCAAACGCGTAAATCTTGATTATGTTGAACGATTGAGTGAGGACGGTACCGAGAACAGTAACAAAGTAATTGACTGAGTAAGTAAAGCTTAAGATAGTGTCACAGGTTTGTTATAAGTAACATATTTTTGTGATAGAGTAATAAGTATTATGGTAACTCCATGGAATTTAAAAAAAGATGTTTCTAGAGTACATATGATAGGTGTGGGTGGTATAGGCATGTCTGCTTTGGCTCGTTTTTTCCTTCATGAGGGTATGGTAGTCAGCGGATCAGATAGAGAATCTTCACAAATTACAGATACCTTAAGGTCTGAAGGGGTGCAGGTGTTTGAAAAGCATGATAAAGACAACATACCTGACGATATACAATTAGCCGTTTATACTGAAGCTATACCTGAAGATAATGAAGAATTACTGTCTGTTAGGTCTCGTGGTGTGCCGACACTGAGTTACTCCAATGCTTTGGGGGCGATGGTTAACGATTATTATCTTATAGCAGTGTCAGGTGCCCACGGTAAAACCACCACCACCGCCATGCTTGCCGATATTATGGAACAGGCGGGTATGGACCCCACTGTTATAGTAGGTTCTTTGCGAAAAAATGGTAGTAATTTCCGACACGGTAAGAGTAAATATGCTTTGGTGGAAGCTTGTGAATACAAAGACAGTTTCCACCGTCTACAACCAGATCTGTTGATAATAACCAACATAGAGCATGAGCATGTTAATTATTTTGAGAATCTGGAGGCGGTACAAAAGTCGTTTTCAAAGATGACTGCCAAGCTGTTTGCAAGCGGAGTGGTAGTAGCTGACGTGGCAGACCCAAATGTTAAACCGGTTTTAGAAGGTTTGCAGGCGACAGTTGTTGACTATCGTCCTTTCATTGATACCGAGCTTATACTCCGAGTACCCGGTCTTCATAATCGTTTAAACGCCGCATGCGCCACAGCGGCGGCTAATGTGTTGGAGATAGAAAGTGAGGTAACTAAAAATGCCTTGGAGAATTTTTCCGGCACCAGTCGACGCTTTGAGTATAAAGGCAATTGTTTTTTAAAAAATAAAGGCGGTTATGTACCCGTTTATGATGATTACGCTCATCACCCCAGTGAAGTCATGGCTACCATAGCTGGCGCTAGGGAATTGTATCCTGACCGCCAAGTGATGGTGGTTTTTCAGCCTCATACTTATTCTAGGACCAGTGTTTTGCGACATGATTTAGTGAAAGCTTTATCTAAGGCGGATACAGTTTTTTTGGCTCCTATCTATGAAGCTCGTAAAGAGACAGCGGGGAAATACGATATAACTAGTGAGACCATCGCAACCGACCTTAAGGATGTCGGTGTGAGAGTGGAATTCAGACCCACTTTGGACGCTTTGGTCTCTTTGGTCAGGGAAACTGCCGGTACCGATGATCTGGTTTTGGTAATGGGAGCCGGAGACATAAATAAGGTAGCGGATATATTGACTATTTAGTATAAAAGTGCTATAGTTACAGGAGTTTGTTTTTTGTCATAAGAGGGTATAGGCATGAACGATTTGTTTGCTGTTTTTATGCTGGTCTTTTCATTAGCGTGTATTTTTCGTTTTTATGTCTTGAGGCGAAAAAGAAAAAAAGTGGCCGAATTGCTCGGCTCCCATGGCTATGACGTTTACCTGGGGATGGGTGAACATCTGATCCTGAAAGGGGGTTCTAAAGGCGAGATTTTTTACGCAGACTGCCCGATGACAGTGACTCTCTATGTGGGTGATGTACCGGCCCTTGCCATTGGTTTTGATGTGAAGGGGAATACGTTCTACTTTCTTCACGTTAGAGAACTGAATAGTTCGGTCACTGTCATACCTGCAGTGGTAAACAGGGAAGTGGAAAAAATGGCCAAACTGTTGGGGTGCAAGAGGTTAACGATAAGGCATGCTAACGCCAATCCTTACTATAAGGCTTGGCTTGATGAAAGGCCTGATATGAAAAGTAGCCATATCCTTTTTAGTTATTTTTTTACTTACCCACAAACACATGGATACATGAGAGTCGGGGACGGCTGGCATGTTCTATTGTAGTTTGGTCAATTCATGACCGGTACACAGGAATGTGGGACCGGTCTTGTTATTTACTCTTACGTGTTTGGCCAATTTCTTTATTGAATTTATTCATGACTTACACGTTTGGCGAATCTTTTTGTTGCTTTCGTCACTCAGACCGTTCATCGTACCACCAAGTACGCCTCACCCAGCTATAGTTTCGGTAACCATTTATTACTAACGTAATAAACCAAAATCGTTTTCGTCAGTCACGAAAGAATATAAATGATCACGGAAACTGGGGCTGGGTCAGCGCCTCGAACTTCATCAGAAACGCGTAAGTCATGTTTTTGTTGAGTATGGTCACCGGTACACTTATAGTCCTTAAGGCCTAGGGTGTTTTTTTAAAAATTATGCTAGTGTTTAGTCATGAACAAAAATACAACCTTGAAGCGTTCCGGTTGTTTGTATGTGGTAGCTACGCCCATAGGTAACTTAGAAGACATAACCCTTAGAGCCTTACGCGTTTTACGCGAGTGTGACTATATACTGTGTGAGGACACCAGAGTAAGTGGTAGACTCTTTGCTCATCACGATATTAAAAAATCTTTAAAACGCTATGATTCACATGCCAGTGAAAGTGTTCACAATAGGATAGTTGAGGATATAAAAAATGGTAGGAAAGTGGCCTTAGTCTCAGACGCAGGTACACCCGGAATAAGTGACCCCGGTGTACGTTTGGTGACTCGTGTTCGCCAAGCCGGTGTACGTGTTGAAGCTATACCAGGTCCGTCTGCACTAACAACCGCTTTGTCTGTGGCCGGATTAACCGGTAATCAATTTTCTTTTATGGGTTTTGTGCCTCAGAAAAAAGGCAGACAAACTTTTTTTAAATCATTACTGACAGAATCACATCCGGTAGTTTTTTTTGAATCAACGCATAGGATATTAAAAACCTTAAAAAGTTTATGTGATCTTGAGGTAGATATGGTGGTGTATCTCTTCAGAGAACTGACTAAAATGCATGAAGAGGTATGGGTCGGTACTCCCAAAGAATTATTATTAAAATTGGAGTCTGAACCAGTAAAGCAAAAAGGTGAATTTGTGATAATCGTTGAGGGTGTTGAGGCTTAATGTTTAAGCGAGAACATCACTGTGACTTTTGTATAGGCAACGGAACTCTTTTTCAAACTAAGCGGTAAAGTTGGTAGGTAATAGTTAATACGTTATAATGGTTAAATGTCTAGAGAGTCGATCGTTTTTTTATTTGGAATCCTACTTCTTTTAATGCCACACTTGGGTGTGCCTGATGGGTGGAAGCAAATTTTTTATACTGTGGCGGGGGCGGTTTTGATGGTGGCGGGGTATAGTTTACGACGCTCGGCTTTTTTGCGTCGAATTCAGCAGTTAGATGGAGAATTAAAAGCGGATTCATTTGCAGAGCATGACGCTTCCACTACGGAAGTTGGTTCTGACAAAAATATCGACAATGTGGAAGAAGAGAAGTAGTAAGTTAAGTTTTTGGGTTTTAGGTTTTAGTAAAGTGTTTGCGTGTACTTATGGGTAATGTCTTTAAGATAAGTTTAGCAATTGTAGTAGCTGTGGGCTTGTCTCTGGTTATGCACTATAAAGTGCCGGAGATCTTATCGGTCACTTACTTTGACGATGAGCGTAAAGAAAATTCTGCATCTAACGATGAAGTGATAAATGAAGAAGTGGATGAGGAAATTGATAAAGAAGATATCGTTCCTGACGAGAGGCCGGTAGTCGAACATATTCCTCTACCGCCTCAAGTAAAGGCAATTTACATGACATCGTGCGTGGCGGGCACACCGTCTTTTAGAGAACGACTGGTCAAATTGATGGAAGAAACTGAATTGAATGCCGTAATGATAGATATAAAAGATTATACCGGTACTATTTCTTTTAAACCTGAAAGTAAGAATTGGCTTCCGGCATGGAATAATGCCAAGTGTGGAGCTAGAGATATGCGAGAGTTCATAGCTGATCTACATAACAGGGGTATATTTGTAATTGGTCGTATCACTGTTTTTCAAGATCCTTTTCATGCCGACCTTTGGCCACACCTCGCTGTCAAACGTGCAGATGGGGTGACTGTGTGGCGGGACAATAAAGGTCTGGCATTTATAGATGTGGCAGCCAGAGATTTTTGGGATCATATAATAGAGTTGTCTGTTGAGTCATATAACTTGGGTTTTGATGAGCTTAACTTTGATTACGTACGCTATCCGTCTGATGGCAATATGCGAGACATGTCTCTGCCACTTACTGAAGCCGGTCCTTATGGTAACGATAAGCCGGCGAATTTGGAGGCATTTTTTGCTTACTTGAAAGAAAAACTCGATGACCCTACTTTGTATGAATCAGTTCGTCATGTTAATACCGGTCGAGACAGTAACATACCATGGACTTCGGCTGATCTGTTTGGAATGACAACCACTAACTATGACGATCTGTCAATAGGTCAAATACAAGAGAGAGCAGCACCTTATTTTGATTTCATTGCTCCCATGGTCTACCCTTCACACTACCCACCCAATTATTTAGGACTGGGCAACCCCAATCACCATCCTTATGAGATAGTTTACCATGCCATGAGAAGTGGGGTAGAGCGAATGCAGGCCACTACTACCAGAGTGGAAGGTTTCCTGCATGAAAGAATAGGAACGTCAACTCCACCCATCTATAGCAAACCACATTTTGGACCAGAGAGATTTCGTACTTGGATTCAGGATTTTCAGTATGGAGGTACGTACACAGCAAAAGACGTAAGAGCTCAAATACAAGCCAGTTACGATGCCGGAGTTATGGATTGGATGATATGGTCACCTAGTAATAACTACCAAAGAGACGCCCTGTTACCACCCGGCACTCTCGAGGTGGTACAGTGAGTTGTGTGTATAAAAGTCAGTATTATTCCTCACGGTATCATATGATAATGAGTAATGTTTAAGCACGGTAATAGACAGAAAAATATTATTTTGGTATCTCCTGAACAGGATAGTGTTTTTGGACCCAGTGGGAGACTGATACCATATGAAAAATTAACCGAGCCGGTAAAAGTTGAAACAGGAACCGCTTCTTATGGAGGAGTGTGGTGGCAACTTTTTGCAGTATTATTGCTGGTTGGTGGTTTTGTGAGTGTAGCTTTAACGGGTGTTGATGATGTACTGGTCTTTAATGGCAGTGACATGAACGCGGTTGTGAAGCCGGTGGTAGTTTTTGCATTACCTGATGAAGAGTATGGGCGAGCCCCTCTAAACTATGGCGCGCAAGTCACGTTTACTCAACCTGATTTTTTCAGTCAGGTTCGTGATAGTTTTATAGCCGACGAGCGTTATTTTATTGAGGTTGATTTGACTGAAATGCAAATAATCTATCGTGAGGATGGTGAGGTAAGGTTTTCCGCTACCATACTGGCCAAAGGGCGTGAGGGTTCATGGTGGCAAACTCCTGCCGGTGTTTACGATATTTCATATAAAAGTCCCAGCCACTATTCATCTTTTGGTGGAGTAACAATGCCTTGGAGCATGGCTTTTCAGGGTAACTTTTTTATTCATGGTTGGCCAATACGTCCTGATGGTACACCGGTATCAGGTGAATATTCCGGTGGTTGTGTTCGTCTGAGTGACGAGGATGCCAAGACACTTTATGAGATGGTGAGGTTGGGTACTCCGGTATTGGTACATGAAGTCGGTTTTGAGAATGACGGTTTTTTGTATGAACCCAAAGCCGTATCTGTCAGTGCCGAGCAATATCTGCTGGCTGATATTAAAAGTAGTACCGTGTTGGCAAGTAGTGACCTTGCTACGGTAGCGCCTATAGCTTCTATAACTAAGTTGATGACAGCGTTAGTGGCAGCGGAGCATATAAATCTTGACCGAAATGTCAGTATAGGTCAGTTACAACACGCAACCAGCATGGTGCCTCGTTTAAGTGAGAGACATTCGGTATCTATGTATAGTTTATTGCAACTACTTTTGGTTGAGTCTTCAAATGAAGCGTCGGAGGTTATAGCCTCTCAGTTAGGAAGAGCTCGCTTTATAGAGCTTATGAATAACAAAGCTAGTTCACTGGGTTTGTATCAGACGGTTTTTACCGATCCTTCCGGTCTTGACTCCGGTAATCAGTCAACTTTGGCAGATCTGTTAAGACTACTGCAGTACCTTTACCATAATCGTAAGTTTGTGCTGGACTTGACCCGTGATCAGGATCTGCCCACAGCTTACGTGAGCGGACAATTCGGTCGATTGAACAATTTTAACCTTATCGCTGATCTGGAAGATTTTGTGGGTGGAAAGGTGGGTGAAACATTGGCAGCCGGACAAACGTCCGCTTCATTGCACTCAGTTTCTGTGCGTGGAGAAGAAAGGGTAGTGGCGGTAGTAGTTTTAGGGTCAGAAGATAGAGAGGGCGACGTGAAGGCGTTGCTGAAACACTTTGCTGACTGGTATGGCAGATAGATATTAAACAACACAGCTAATGTTGCTTTATCTTGTTATCCGTAGTTAAATTGAAGTGGATAATAAGAGGATATGTCCATGTTAAGTGAATCTCAACTTTTTCATGCATTTGCATATGCTGAGGGTGTCGTTGGAATCGAAAGAACGCAAGAATTATTGAGCGGTAAGGAGATACCGGTAAATTCGGTTGAACGTAGACTGGTGCGTAGTTATATATCGTATGAAAAAAAGAGACGACGTCGTCTTGATAGGGAAAGACAGTCTCTTGCCATTCCAACGCCAGTGACAGTTTTTTACACAAACACATCAACTGGGTAATTTTAATGGGGTATATTAAAACTTAAAGCACGGTTAATTTTTACCGTGCTTATTCGTCTGTGACTGTATTGGAATGGTTTTATTTTCAGCATAAAACCGTATAAGTTGTATATTTAAATCAGGACTTACGTGTTTGGCCAATTTCTTTGTTGTTTTCGTCACTCAAACCGTTAATCTACCACCAAGTACGCCTCACCCAGCTATAGTTCCGGTAAACATTTATTACTATTGAAATAAACCAAAAAATGTTTTAGTCAGTCACGAAAGAATATAAATGATCACGGAAACTGGAGCTGGGTCAGTGCCTCGAACTTCATCAGAAACGCGTAAGTCATGTAAATATCACGGTGGTACACAACTGTGTTTTTATAGTTTGCCAGATGTTGTTATACTAAACTGTATGGACTATAATTCCGAAAACATAACTTTTTTTGCTAAAACAGACGCTAGGGGGCAAGAAGTACCTTTTGGAATAAAGGCAAAAGATCGTACTCGTCATGTGTACATTATTGGAAAGACAGGTATGGGTAAATCAACCCTGTTGGAAAACATGGCGGTGCAAGATATAAAAAACGGCGCCGGTCTGGCTTTTATAGACCCTCATGGTCAGACTGCCGAAACATTACTCAATTACATACCGGAATCGCGTATCAAAGACGTTTTATATTTCGCTCCTTTTGATACCGAGTATCCGGTAGCTTTCAATGTCATGGAAGACGTGGGACCCGACAAGAGACATTTGGTGGTCTCCGGTTTGATGTCTGTTTTTAAAAAAATATGGGTAGATGCTTGGAGCGCGCGCATGGAATACATTCTCTCTAACACTCTATTGGCCTTACTGGAGTATCCTAACTCGACTTTACTTGGTGTTAATAGAATGCTGTCTGATAAAGAATATCGCAAGTTGGTTATAGAAAATATATCTGACCCCGCTGTCAAATCTTTTTGGGTAGACGAGTTTTTAAAATACAACGAACGGTACATGCAAGAGGCGGGTGATGCGATAAAAAATAAGATCGGTCAGTTTACCAGCAACCCTTTAATAAGAAATATAATCGGTCAGCCTCGTTCCAGTTTTGATATTCGTAAAATAATGGACGAAAGAAAGATAATAATAATGAATTTATCCAAAGGTCTGGTAGGGGAAAGTAACGCCAACTTGCTTGGCTCCATGCTCACCACTCGTATTTATTTAGCCGCCATGAGCCGTGCCGACTTGACTCCTGAACAAATGGAAAGATCACCTAATTTTTATTTTTTTGTTGATGAGTTTCAATCTTTTGCTAACGCCACTTTTGCCAATATCCTATCGGAGGCAAGGAAATATAAACTAAATTTAACGATTGCCCATCAGTATATTCAGCAGATGGAAGAAGAGGTGAGGGATGCTGTTTTTGGTAACGTGGGAACCATTATCTCTTTTAGAGTAGGACCCTTTGACGCCGAGGTTTTGGAAACTATATTCGCTCCAAAGTTTACAGCCACAGACATAGTCAACCTTGGTTTTACTCAAATCTATCTTACTTTAATGATTGATGGCATAGGGTCTCCGCCCTTTTCTGCCACTACCTTGCCACAGATAAAACCACAAGTAGTATCCTATAAGCAGGTGGTTATAGCAGAGAGTAGACGTCGACATGCTGTATCGCGTCAGGAGGTGGAGCTTATCATACATGAATTTCACAAACCGGTAGTGAGGGAAGATAAGCCTAGAAGGGAGCGTAAGGAGCGTTTTCAAACCGATGACACAATGATGCAGAAAAAAGATATACGGCCTGCCACCACTTTAGATGGACAGAGTAAACGTACTGAAAATATTAAAAAACCACCATTAGAACCCAACAAAGCCAGAGAGAGGACGCGAGCTTTATCCGGTTCCTCAAATACTAACCCAAACCTTTCGGCTGAAGAGAAGGTCGAGGAACTAAGGTTGGTCTTACGCTCTATCACTAAAGACGGTGAAAATAAAACTGCAAATAAAAAAGAAACTGACCATGTTGACATAGGCAGAAAAAACAAAACTGTAAATGAGGCAGATACATCAAAAAAAGATAATACTCAAACAGACCTGAAGGAGGCCCTGGCAATTGCTCTGTCTGACGTCGGAGGTTTTACTTCTACGAGTAATGATGGAGTGACAGTTACTGCAGTAGAACAGAAAGAGGGTATGGCTCCGGACACTTTTGAAAACGAAAAAAACAAGTCGCCAAAGGACACTTTTGATGAAGTTGAAAATAAAACTCACTTAGTGTCTAAGCAATCGCCCATAAATACATCAGTAGCTGAACCAACCTTAGGAAATCAGAGTTCTGCAGACAGTGATAAAGACGATCCTTTGTCACCTAAACGTTTAGAAAAAATGTTGCGGACAACCGGTAAAGACCGTCCGCCATTGTAGACTTATGCGCTTATTCTTTTCAGTAGGTTTTTTATTTATATTACCTGTCACAGTTTCTGCAACGGTTAGTTTTAGTGAGGTGGCATGGATGGGTACTACCGAAAGTCATTTGTGTAATTGGATAGAGCTACACAATGCCGGACCCGCTCCAATAGACATGTCCGGCTGGACACTGACTATAAATGAAACGGTAAGAAAGTTTGACGACGGTGAGGGTGCCACTTTGACAATTCAGCCCGGTGCCTATTACCTTTTAAAAAGGACTACAGCTACTTGCCCTGACCCGGTGCCAGGCGTAGCCGGTTTGTTGATGACTATGGGTAACTTACCTAACAGTGGAGCCACGCTAATCTTGCGTAACAAGGACGGGGCGATAGTAGATCAGTTGGCAGGTGGAGAGGATTGGGTGAACATTGGTGGTGACAACAGTACCAAAGAAACAGCCCAATATACTGTAGCTGGCTGGAGGACGGGGGAACCGACTCCGGGCGCTCCCAATATAGACCCCGATACTGTCAGGGTTTCTGATAGCGCGACAGAGCAGACAGCACCCAGAGTGACCCAGATACTGGGAGCGGAAGTTTCAGATGATGCACGAACGGCAAGAGAATTATTGCGAGAAAAACAAGCCACAGCTGAATTAAGGTTGCAGATCTCTGCTCCGGAAGTGGTTTACGTTGGACAAGAGGTGTTTTTTTCGGCTGAGCCATCAGGATTAACTTCGACTTTACACAATTCTTTACGTTACCATTGGAATTTTGGTGATACTTATACACTGGGGAGTAATCCGGTCACACATATTTACTCTTACCCGGGTAATTATGTAGTGTCGGTTACGGCTGAATACGCAGACAGATCGGCAACCGCTGACATGGTTATAACAGTTCTGCCGGTGCGCGTTTCTTTAACTAAAACAGAGGATGGGGTTATGCAACTGCATAACAATGCTCCTTACGAAATAAGTCTTGATGGTTTTGAATTGTTGGGGAGTGACAGACTACGTATACCCGATCGTACCGTTTTGTTACCAAACGCTACTTTGACCATACCACCTGAAAGGTTTTTGGCCGGAAGCGGTGCGGTTGAGTTAAGAGATGGTTCCGGACGAGGTATAGTGATTTGGAATCAGTCAGATGAGTTGGAAGATGAAGAGAAAAAGGTCGCAGTAAGTCAATTACAAAATGAACCGTACGTAATAAATGACATTTCTTCATATAGATTACCGGAAATAAGCGAATCAGAGATAATGAACCCTACTTTCACTTTTACCTCTGATAAAAATTCAGAGAAACAACTTGGTACAGAAGAGTTAAACGTTATTGATAACAATAGATATGTTGAAGAGGAAGAGAAAAATTCTTTGCCGGTTAATAATGACTGGCCTTTGTGGGCTTTGTTGCTGTTGGTAACGTCCGTCTTGTTTATAACTTATTATACAAAAAAACAAAAATAATATAGTCAATTTTTAAGTTGATCATGACTTACGCGTTTCTGATGAAGTTCAAGGCGCTGACCCAGCCCCGGTTTCGGTAACCATTTATTAATAAGAAACTGTTTGAAGTCTCACCACAAAGCTTACTTCGTTATGGTCGCTCTGCTTTCTAAGAATAAGTCTTACAAACAACATAT
>SKGH01000089.1 GCA_007117575.1 Candidatus Kaiserbacteria bacterium
TTGGTTGTTTTTTCGGCTGGAGTTTGCATAATATGGCTATAATTAATGATTAATTGACCATATTATAGCATTTTAGAAGGGTTGTTTTGGTTAGAGAGTGGGGGTAATTGGCAACAGTCCCGATTTATTTCTCTACGCAAAAACGTGTAGCGAATAAGCAACCACTCGAGCAACAAGTAGTCAAAACCAACACTTACAACCCTGTATGATACTTCTAATAATAACTATTGAAAGACTGATATAATGTCCGACTGGCAATGTCCGGTAAAACGCACTTCACCCCAAAGTACCGTAATGCCGAGTGCGACAAAGTGCTCTTCCTGTTCTTCTTGCAGTGTTGCATCGATAATGTCACGCACATAAGAAAATGCCTGCTGACGATACTCCGCACTTTGCGGACTGATACCCGCAATCTGCACTGCTGTGTGATACTGCTTAGCGTGATGCAATAGAGCCTTACTTGGTATACAGCCAGTATTGGTACACTCACCACTCATATGCTCTCTTTCAATAAGCAATACTCGTTTACCGATTTTAGCGCACCCTGCCGCAGATGTAAGACCGCCTGAACCAGCGCCGATAACAACTACATCAAATTGGGTACTGGTTTTACTCATATGTATACGTATTCAGGACTTACGCGTTTGGCGAATTTCTTTGTTGCTTTCGTCACTCAAACCTTTCATCGTACCACCAAGTACGCCTCAGGTTTTCGCTCCTCAGCGCCTCGAACTTCATCAGAAACGCGTAAGTCATGGTATTATCTACACACTCACCACACCAATCAACACAGACTTCACACCAATTTTCATGCACTGATTTTTGACAAATTTCACAAATAATCTCAGATTCTTTTTTCATCTATATTTTCTTACAAATACCGCTCACCATACCAATGGACAGCAGCTTTCACGCTTACCAAAAGCACCAGAAGTAAAACAGTTTCCGGATAGACATGACCGGTTGTGAGCAACCGATACCCCATAATAAGCACCAACCCACCAATGCCAACCAAATACGATATTCGATGTGCAAGAGCTCGTATGGATGCTTCCCGCTCATCACGAACCTGCTCTTTAAAGAGAGTGACGCCATACAACGCTACTAAAAGTAGTAAGCCACCGATCAAACTACACTGCACCACAAACGGAAGCTGAACCTTTAATGGTGTGAGAAATAGTAAAGCTAAGATAATAATTATAATTGGAATAACGTACAACATACTCTGCTTATATTAATTAGATTCGTAAAATAACGTTTCAACCTTAACACCCAACACTGAAGCAATTCGCAATGCCAATCGTACTGACGGCTCATAATTACCCTTCTCGATCGAGATGATTGTCTGTCGTGTTACCCCAACAGCATCAGCTAACTCTTGCTGTGTCATTTGCTGTGCATAACGATGTTCGTATACGCAATTAAGAATTTTTGATTGTGTCATAATGTATACTACTAAAGATCAATCACATGAACTTCTTCTCCTTCGTGTTGCACAGCAAAACTAAACCACATCTCAAAATAGAACGGTAGTTCGGTATCACCGTCATCGATCGATAAGGTACCGGAATCTTGCACGGTTAACGTATACTCTTTATCATCAATTGACTCAGTGACTGAACCAGCTATCCGCAGACCATTCCACGCCACCGCAACCGGAATATTTTCAGCGGTACGGAATATCACCATGATCTCTTTACTCGGAAACGACGTGTCGACAGTGCTTGGACTAAAGATAAAAAATTCACCATCGTCGTCATAGCCTGCATACGGATTACGACCATAATCCCGCCGGTGACCGGTCTGTTCACTCATGATACGTGCATCCGGATGCGTAGAACGCACTTGATCGACAGTCAGAAGCTGGAACTCTACTAACTCTAGTTGAGTTGGATGGAATGAACCAACCAGTGTTAGGCCCGTACTCTGTTGCCACAGATTTTCAGTCTGACGATCGAACATGATCATGTTGCTCTCAAGTAGACTTCCACTAACACCAAATGTACTTACCGTGCCATCAGGTAAAGTGCGATCAAACGCGATAGCACTGCCACAAAGCGGACAAAATGTAACCGCGACTGGTGTGTCATCTATAGTGTCGTTCACAATTTCATGCCAGATCAGTATGTTGTACGGATAGACACGCACCTCCTCATCGCCAAACAATACCATTGCCTGTGTATCTCCACTATGTTGGAAATCTTCTAGTGGAACAAACTCCGGATCATCAATTGCCGGAATCCCATCGCGCGTTGGTCCACCAGAAAGTGCCTGTTCGATTGCCGGATCAACCTGACTCCAATCCGTATCAGGGAACAATTGTCGTAGGTGGCGCGGAATAGATACATTAGGATCGGTCCCTCGCTCAAGCGCTTCATCTAAGGAACGAAAGTCATTTTTGTCGCCAGTAACAGAGTCAAGGAGACTTTGTTCAAACCGAGAAATATCAAAATACCCTGAGTCTAATACCCAACTCTGTAGTTTCTTATCTAGTCCACTAATAATGAATACTCCGACTAGGATAAAAACGACGCCAAGCGAGCGTTTAAACCAGCCACGACTGTCAGCCATCCACGTTAAATGCCGTGTGAAGCGTTGTCCCAAAAGCACAATCATGCCTAAAATGAATATAAGACCAACAATATAAGCAAGAAGGTACATCGTTCCCGTCAAAAAGTCCACCGGTAACACCGTAGCAAGGATCAAAAAATACGTTGGGCTACAACTGGAAAATACCGGCCCCAAAGCAGCTCCGACCAATATATCACCTCGAAAGTCATCTCGCGCGTGCCCACTTCCTAGCGCCTTATGTGCGGTTACGTTAGCACTGTTGACCAACGAAAGTCGCTCCCAGATTTGAGGAAAGAGAAAGAATAATCCAACCGCTATGATGATACCACCGGAAAACCAACTCCAAAATGCGGGCGGGATATCTATCAGAATAGTTGACGCGCGGAGTAAATATGTGAACAGCAGAATAGAAAGGGCGAGAGAACCAATCACTACCAGTGGTTTACGCCAGTTTTTATTACCTGCACTACTGCCTATAATGACAGGCAACATAGGAAGTACACACGGAGCAAGGATGGTGAGTGCACCAGCAATAAAAGAGAGCAATAGTAAAGTCATACACTCTCTATAATTACAGCTGATCAAGAACACTGGCTAATGTCGTACCGCCTGTCCATTTTTTCACCTCATTGCTCGTGTTATCTATCTCTACTAACGTATGTTGTACTGTTACACCATAAGTGCGTCTCAATTCAGTCTCTGTATCAAAATCAACTGTATATATCTCAACGCCAGCTGGTATCGCATCTTCGTTAGCAACTATATCTTGATCAAGCGCTCGACAGGTTGGACACCAACTCGCACTGAATACAAGAACGATATGCTCTGCGGTACTAGCAACTACAGCCTCGGTACTGTATTGCGCATAAACCCCAGTCACTTCTTGTTCAGACATTTCATCTACACCACGCTCAACAGACTCACTCCCCGCCAAATCTAACTCCTCGATTTCAATAACCGTATCTTGCGCAGTAACCTGATCCTCTTCCGACTCTGACTGCTGTGGTATAACCATATAGCCGATACCAATGATTACAAATACCGCTACTAAAATGGCAATTACTTGTTTTTGTTGCATACACTATAAATTTTACATCTTTTATAAACCGCTCACAGTGTAGCAATCAAGTATTATAATGTAAAGTATACTTTACATTATAATTTAAAGATAGTGTTGATATACAGTATGCCAATCAAACATTTCTCCTTGAGGAATCTTTTTATTTATATAAGAAATTAGCGATGGATTAATGTCAGAAAAGAGATTTAACAGTTCAACCACTTCTTCTATACAGCCACCAACCGTACCATCTGAATCATCTACTCCGTTCATGAGTTTTCTCTCAAGTCGCTTCAATACATCAACGATAATATCGACTGACTTTTCACATACAGGTAAATCAGAAAGAGTCAGAAGCAACAAACGACAACCACGCGAAAGAGAATCTTGATATTGAAACCATGTTCGTGATGGTCCCGAATAAGGCTTAACGTACTTAAGAGCTTTTGTGATATTGACTTTGATCTTATCAATTTCATCAGGCTTGATATTTCGCACTTCGCCAGAACAAACTGCCTGGTCGAGTGGTTGAACAATTTCTTCAGCACCCTGAGGACTAAATTCTCTCACAACATGAATTGCTAAAGCGACCATATGTTTGCACAACTGATCGTTGCAACCCAAATAACAAGTACAGTCACCTCTATCAAACTCCTTTGCTGAGACCGAAACCGAATACCACTGACCGGCCTTAGAGCCAACCACATCAGCATAAAAACTATGCTTATCATTTCTGACATTTTTTACTCCCCCACCTTCCAAAATTTTTACACCTTTCTTAAACTCATGATCGCCGACATCAAGTTGTATGTCAGCAACTGAATAACTTGGAACAAGCTGATTTGATGATGATTTCATAAGCGAACTAAATATAAATCTTTGCCTTTAGTTAAAATTACCATTTATCAATAATTCATTCTTTTCAAGTAAATTAAACATTTTAATTATTAATCAGATTAAGTAACTGTTTTTGTAAATTGCTGTTTATTTCATTAACCTCACACTCATTAAAACGCGCATTATAATTAGTGACCATACTGTTTTTAAATATATCACCTATACTATTTGGTCGAAACATGTGCCACCAACTGAAACCAGCATTTTCATAATCAATAAAAAAGGCTTCATAAGCTTTATTTTTTTGCACCAAATCATCACCACACTCTGCTGTAGCCACCTCTAATTGTAAACGGGTACGTTCAGTGAAATAATTATTAATTCTGTTTTGATGCCAAAAATAACCGCTAATCGACTCAAGTGGTTTTAAAAAATCTTTTCTTCCCATATATTCCCTTTTTACAACCTCTGCAACAGAAGATCCGTCAAATTCATAAGTTTTTAACTCACCAATAATTAACTGAATCATGTCTGCCGGCATGTCTGCTCCATGCTTATCAACTACACGAGCAATCGCCTCAATACTGAGATTGATCATGTTAATAGCAACCAAATTTTCAATACTAATAGGGTGTTCACTATTTATCAATCTACCAACACGACCTACTGCAAAGGCGCTCATAAGAGAATTGGCGACTTCGCCTTGCTTTAATTCAAAATAAGAACGAAGCAAGGTTATGTTAGCCACATTTCTTATTTCACGCAAAGAACACACCTCAGCATTCAGGTCATACCGATTTATCAAAGTAGGACATTGATAACCCTGCTTTCTTGATGCCTCAATGAAACTATTTGTAACACCTGTTAACACACCTAATGATTGTTCGGTTATTTGAAAGTCAACCTCGTTACCGCTAGCTAACTCACTATATTGCTTTTTTGCCTGCTCAAAAACAGGTGAATTTTCCGAAGACAATTTTTGAATGTCGATAAAGTCATAATAAACATTGTCTTCCTCTGCCAAAACAACAACATCTCTTAAAACCAGATCTTTGTCATCAATACGTTTAGCATCAGTATATATTTGTGTCACAATTGAAAAAATAAAAACCGGTAACAATACCAAAAAAATCGGGATTTGAATCCATAATTTAATAAAGGGACCAACAAAAGAAGACCTATGAAACCAAATCATGATTGCTAAACTAATAAAAATGATCAGTATCAACAACACTCCAAATAAATATATCAAGCTTGTGAAATTTCCAAAGATCAACATCAAAGCACTAACTATGGTAGAACTAACGACTATAAAGAAATAGATAGGAATGGTCCAGCTTCTCAATCTAAATAAACCTATACCATATATCAAATTTGCAAATGTCAATACAAATGTGACTGAATAAGCCGAAAATATCAATAAGTTTACCTTTGACAAAAAGTCCTCCGTAAATATCTCAGAAAAAGCAATAAACTCTCGACCTAAGTCAAATAAGCTGAAAAACAAGAATAGACATGTGGCTAATATAAAAACTGAATATAATCGGAGTAACAAATTTATCCAATTAGGCATACCGGCTTCCCTTTCCGAAAACAAACTGTTATTTTCAGTCTGTAAATTATTTACTGACGCATCACTAATGCTGGCTTGTTGATGTAACTCAGCCTGTATCTTTTCAATAGCTACTTCCACCTCATCTCTTTCCCAGCCATTACTAACTAACCCATCAACTATCTGATTTTCCGACACACCCTCCTTCAATCGTTGTCTTATATATAACGACAATTGTGATTCCGTCATATTAAATATAGCCTGAATTAAAAAATTTTAAATATATCACTTATCATTACCACCATCATTAACTTTCTCCGACTGAAATGGTTTTTCAAACAAAGCTGTCACTATAAACAAGGTTCCCAGACCAGCGAAAGTTACAAACCTCCAGAACATCTCCATTGTCCAAACATCGATCAAAACCAACCTTAACACCACACCAAACAATAAAATAACACCTGCCCGTCTGAAGCCATTATGTCCTCTTGCTTTTCCTAAACTATAAAACAATAGACCGACTATAGTGTATATAAACAAAGCAATAGCAATTGCGGCTCCTTCGGTTTCAGCCAGAGAATGAGACATCACCCACACCAAACCCGTAGCATACAAACCCCCTACAATAAACAATCCATTACTCCACAGATTCACCTCACTTTGACCATCTTTCAGATCTACCATGTACTGGGTTCTAAGACCCACCGCCAGCATCAACACTACGGTAATAAAAACATACAAACCGGCTGCATCTGGATGCAACACACCCTCACTCCAAGATACACTATAAAACGAATTTATAGCTAATAAAGCAGGTAACACGAAGCCGACAATAATAGGCTTTAACTTTGAAAACGACAACTTGCCCGACATAAATATTATCGCAAGCAGATAAAGAACAACAGTGTAAGTAACATAACGCGCCACAGAAACCAGCGCTTCATTAGGACTAAAAATACCGAGCCAAAATGACCAAACTATGCCAAACAGATAAACAATACTACCAAACAAAACGAAACCGGAGGCATTAAGATAAAATTCTTTTTTGTTATGATGTGACACATACCACAGTAAACCTGCCATCATCAAAGCACCGAACAACACCACATATGAACCAAAAGCATCGGCGTGAAAAACTCCGAAATTCCAAGTAGTAGATGAAAGTGACTCAAGACTGACAAGTGCAGGCAATAAAAATGTCCATAAAATTGCCGAGATTTGCCTTGTCGATAATCTGAAAACAATAGCACTAAAGAGAGCTACCAACACCCAACCTACCCAAAAAATGTATGTCACAACACTGTCAGCTGACTTGATAACACGTCCGTCATCCAAACTCATTGATAATTCAGGGGCGGAAAGACCAACCATTATAAACAAAATGAATCCGTAACCATAACCCACCCACGCTCCAAACAAAGCTAGGCGCTTTAACCAACCTTCCGACCGTAACTCCCCTCTAGACAGTACCCATCCTGCACTTACCAACAGACATCCTATTACAGACGCTATAGTAAAAGACGGTACGTGCACAAACCCATCACGCCAAGCAGGATCTTCCCACAACTGCAAAGATGTCAGTAATGGAAGTAAATACAGTATGGATATTGAGGTAACCAGCCTCTTAGACAAACGGAGATACGTGACTAGTATAAAAGCAAACGTAACCTCAATCGCATACGCTAACACCAAAGTAAATCCTGAAAATAGAAATGTTGTCCCTATCAATACACCAACGCCGGCAAAAGCTACATAAATAGAAACCACTGAAGACGGGCGTCCCATTTGGAAAAACAAGTAACCTACCCCAGACACCAAGAAAGATGCTAAAAACATAGCTATCCCGGGAGAAATTGCCAACAAGTTGGCAAAGAAAGCGAAAGTTAAGCTGGCTACAGCGAAAGACCCTACGTCCAAAGCATTGGGATTATCAGAACGCATCAAGCTAACACTGGCACTTGCCACTATTAAACCTGAAAACAGGATCACAAACGACCACAACAAACCGTCTATAAGCAGTTCACTGCTTAGTACTTGTAGTAAATACAGACTATTACCGATAGAAAAAAGTAAAGTCAGTCCTCGCCACTGCGTAAAAAACACAACTGTCAAAAAACCGACAGTGATAACCAAAAGATACATCAGTAATATAAAAGCATTTGGTTCAGGACTATTAACTATCAAAGGAGTAACCAAACCGGCCGAACCCGCAAACAGCGCCAACCACTGCGTTCTCGACAACAAAGATACGAACACGGTGTACGCAACACTGGCAACAAGTATTATTAACGCAAAGACTGGTTGGAATAGTTCATATAACATTTGCGAAGCAAATACAGTAACCATCACCACACCGGTTCCCAGAGCGGTTAACACCAGACCCTGAGTCACTTGACTGCGCAACCTAAACAAACCGACAGAGTACACCAAAACCGCAAACATCAGACCGAGAGCGATCCTGGCTGTAGGTGACAGCCACCCTTCCGCTATAGCATAGTTTACAAACCAAGCTACACCCAAAAACAGCATCATGGCGCCTATTTTTATCAAGGTTTGTTCTTTAAACCAGCTATATATAGCCCACTCTTTACTTTCCGAAACAGTTTTAGGTGAAAATACTGCCTCATCTTGACCCGATGTCAAAGAAACATTTTCTCCTTCATGTACCGGTGTATATATAGTCTCTTCTGCTGGCTTGGGCGGGGGGCTGGTGACGCCGTCTGACCCAACTTCAGCGTTAACAACTTTCGGCGGATCCTTGGTTACGTTTGAACTTCTGGCATAATTTGTCCGAATAAACCTTATATCATTTTCAAGGTTGTTTATTCTATCCCTTAAAGATAAAGTATAAAATAATAAGACCACTAAACCTAAAAAAAGTAATAAAGTCATATATAATTGACATTGTATATATGTTATGAATTAATAACAACATACAAAACTTCATAAATACCTAAAACAATACCTACACTCCTCACTTCATACGGACCTTATATATTTTTTAACCCATTTATTGAAAAAATAGGTTATGATATGTTAAGCATGAAATGATTATGGGCAAAAAACCACTTAAAACCACTCTGGCTTTATTTACACTTGGTGTCATCGCCTTGTTGTTAACCTTTAATATAAACAACACTACAACAGTATCAGAAGATACTGTCACACTTCCAACACCTTTCCCGATAGGAGTAGATCCTGTAAATAAAACTATCACTGAAAATCCCAGTATTAAAGAATTCACCACCACATATCTCACCACCAATAAGAGCAAGTACCAAATCTCAAGATGGTTACGTCATGCCGACCAACTTTTATCACAGATAGATCAATATCAACAGCTAGCATCCCCTTCTTCTCGCGTTATAGTTATTTTACCAGGCGAACGAAAAGAACAGGTCGTCAATAACATAAAACAAATACTGAATTGGAGCTCTTCTGAAAGTGAAATGTTTTCTAGTCTTGTCACCGAGTCACTGCCACAACTAGATGAGGGTAAATTTTTTCCTGATCGTTACGTTGTAAATAGAAACACTTCTCCTGAGGAAATGGCGCAAAAAATTTTAGAAAAATTCAACAATGAAATATTACTTCGCTATACAGAAGAAGTAGCCAGCAAGGTACCACTTAAAGACACATTGACTATCGCCTCCCTACTACAACGTGAAGCGTATGATTTTGAAGATATGAGAATCATATCTGGAATCATTTGGAACCGAAAATTTATTGACATGAACCTGCAAATAGACGCAACCTTGCAATACGCACGTGGAAGTTTAGCTCATGAACCTTGGTGGCCCAGAGTCGTGCCAGCTGACAAATTCATCAATTCACCCTATAACACATACCAAAACAAAGGCCTACCACCAGCTCCCATAGCTAACTCTTCCATGGAAGCCATAGTCGCGGCTCTTAATCCAAAACCTACTGATTGTATTTTTTATTTTCATGATGCTCGTGGTAACTTCTACTGTACTCAAACTTATGAAGAACATACAAGACTTCTTCGCGTGCACTATGGAGAAAGAAATTAATACAGAATACCAAATTATTAAAACTTTCATTGCTTAGAAACTGTTTGAAGTCTCACCACAAAGCTTACTTCGTTATGGTCGCTCTGCTTTCTAGGGTCTGTCCCCAAACTCACATTTTGAATCATTTAACTCAGGTGGTTAAGCCATAAAATTCCTAGAAATGTGCGAAAAATCGAGTTCGGGGACATGCCCCACAAAATAATCAACACAATCCTTGTTTCGGGTCGTCATGACCAAAAATTCAGCTACAAACCCATGCTTCGTCCTCACCGTATCCCGATACGCTTCTGACTCCAGCACAGGTTTTCGCTTTAATTTTTGGTCACTTTGGACCTCGATGAGACTTCAAACAGTTTCTTACTAATTCAAACTAATTAACATATATACTCCATAAAACAACTGCCGTATCTATCAAATGTATTAACATTTGCGTAGACACCCAGAACATATATGGAATATTTATAATAACCAAAAAAGGGTTTGTGCGAGCCGTTACAACTAAAGCCCATAGTAAAGAAATAAACATGCCTATCACCGCCATTGAACCAACAACCAAACTCTTAACTCCAAGATTTATAGCAAAGAATATAAAAAGAAAAAATATATGCAAAGCCACCGGCATAAATATGACAACTTCAAATATATTTCTCTTATAAGAACGGTAGATAAACCACGATAAAGACAAGACTCCAGTAAATAGCAAGAATCCAAGAAACCAAGGATAGACTTCTGCTATAGAAATATCAAGATTTGTGAGGACGACAATATTCATAATATCGCCGCAGTATACACACCTTTTTAATTAAAAATACATTAAGTTTAAAATATTTAACTGTGTCAAATTTGTCTTAAAAAAAATTTAAAATTTAAAAATCGTTTTAGAAACTACATGGTTAACCAACTTTCAGCTGTTTACTTTTATCAATTTAAGCTTTTGATCTCTAGATAATTTTTTTATCATAAACTCACGCCTTGAAGCAGTAGCGCGGTCTGGTTGCTGTTCTTCATAAACTATTTTCTTAACCCCCCTTGAACGAGTATAACGACCTCCCTTACCTTCTTTATGTTCAAGAAACCTCCTTTCGGTATCAGTGGTTATGCCAGTATACAAAGTACCATCATGACACTCCAAAACATAAACAAAATATATAGCCATAATTATCAACTAGAAAACTTATATTTTTTTCATCAAAGACCTAAGTGAATCAAATATAAATACCTATCTTTTGAAAACAAAAACTTTATCAGCAACATAAAATATATGCATGACTTACGCGTTTCTGATGAAGTTCGAGGCGCTGACCCAGCTATAGTTCCGGTAACCATTTATTACTAACGTAATAAACCAAAAAATGTTTTAGTCAGTCACGAAAGAATATAAATGATCACGGAAACTGGGGCTGGGTGAGGCGTACTTGGTGGTACGATGAGGGTTTGAGTGACGAAAGCAACAAAGAAATTCGCCAAACGCGTAAGTCATGATATAAACATCAATCTTCCATGCTTATATATGGCAAACGAACCTCAAAAGTAGTTCCCTGACCCTCAACCGAAGATACTGCTATAGTTCCCCCCAACTTCTCCACTGATTGCTTGACTACGTACAAACCCAAACCGGTTCCCTCAGTAGCTTGCCTTTCAGCGTTTCGAGCTCTAAAAAACTTAGTAAAAAGATTATCTAACTGATCTACAGGTATACCAATACCACTATCAGCCACTGTTATAACCACTTCTTTATCTATAAGTTCGTACTGCAACACTACCACACCTGACTCTGGAACATATTTAACTGCGTTAGACAATAAATTGCTGACTATTATATGAAGCAATCTTTTGTCAGCCAGTAAAGATAATTTTGATGGTTGTTCGGAACGTTTTAAATTTATTTTTTTCTCTTCCACTGAACCGGTGTATTCTTCCACTACGCTCTGAAAAAAATTACTCAGTTCAATCATTTCAGAGCTGGTAGCAAAAGTGCCTGTTTCTAATTTTGAGACATTTAAAAAATCATCAATTAGAGTAGTCATGCGAATGGAATTGCGTTCAACACGATCCAGATACCCAAAAAGTTTTTCAATATCTGACGCTTTCTCCAAGCCTTTACGCATGAGATCCAAATTCCAACGTATCGCTGCCACCGGTGTACGAAGCTGATGTGTAGCTAAAGAGACAAACTCCGTTTTGGCAATATCAATCATCTTTTTCCTAGTTATATCGACCATAGAAACCAACCTAGTTCCCTTACTACTTCCACTAAACATAGATAGAGACACCCACAACAACGCACCATCACGAGCACGTAACTGAACCTCTTCATCAGTAAATGAATAACCTGTTTCTATTTTACCAAGCAAGACCGACAACTCATTTTCATCCTCTAAGGTTAAATAATTTACTATATCCGTGTCTTTCAAGTCATCTATAGTGGTTCTAAATAAACGAGTAGCTGCTAAATTATGACTTTTTATTAAATCTTTACCGTCAATGGTCAAATACGGTACCGGACTGTGCTTATACAAAGATTTAAACTGGGCCAAAGAAGCCATTAATTCATTCTCTTTAGCAGACGAAATTTTAGGCTTAGACATAGACTTAACCAAATACCACACCACTACCACCATCGCCACCATCGCCTGCGACAACAA
>SKGH01000096.1 GCA_007117575.1 Candidatus Kaiserbacteria bacterium
AAACCAAAACGACTACTTGATTATGTTTTCATCATTATTAAAGAATTTGAGGAGAAACATTGGCAGTACCCAGTTCATCAGTATGGACTTATCCACATAGGAGAGACACAATGAGGTTTACGGTCCCTTGTAAACAGTATATTTTTATTTAGCAACTGAGTTTAGATACAATTTATTACAATGAGAAAAATAAATATGACCACAATGATGATAGTTAGTAGTCGTAGATTATTCTTGTTACAATGATTGAGTGAGTTTATCCAAAGTATCATTTATATATGCTTCTCCTTTGGATAGAGAACTGAGGCTTAGTTTTGAGGACAAGGTCATGCATACCCTGGTTTAGAGGAGGTTAGAGAAGTAATGGAGAGTTGGAAAGTAATTTGGCAAGAACAGGATCAGCAAAATGGTCTGAAGCTAAGTTTATTGATCTCATGATTCATGAGTTATTACATATTTTTCTAGTTACGGATAATGAAGTGTATTGGAAAACCGTTAGAGAAAAATATGTTCACGAAGAGGTTGTCACCCAAAATCACATAATTCTGTATTCAATGTCGAATCAATTTTATCAATATTTGTGGGGTAATGACCCGCTGGATTTCAGGAGAGATAATTTACCTTTAGATTATGCTAAAGCGGTTGAAATTGTGAAAAAAGTGGGTTACAAAAGAATAATAGAAGAGTATAGAACTTGGCAGTGACTGGTTTTTGTAGAAGTTTAATGGTCTTTAAGTAAAGAGAGTAGGTTGGATTTTACACTTAATCTTTAAAAACATTTGCATATGAATTTAAATGATCACAATAAATTTACTTTAGGTAGGGTATTGAAATTTTTTGGTGCTTTTCTAATTTTGATAGTTTTGGTGGTTGGGTTGTCTTTAGGGTATCAGTTTTATAAGGATCAAGTTTATTTCTCTGAGGGAGATAATGTAAAGGTTGAGGCGGTAGCTTCTAACATAGGACAATTGTGGGGTATTGATTTTATTCCCAATTCAACTTTATTGATTGCTACCGAAAGGAAAGGGAAAATGTTTATAATCAACACGGAGTCATTTGAGCTGGTTGAAATAAAAAACGTACCGACGGTAGTGTCACAAGGACAGGGAGGACTGCTTGATATAGCGGTCTCACCTGAATTTACTGACGACACTACCATTTTTCTTACCTACGTTACTGCTGGCGATCGTGGCAGTGCCACAAGACTGGCTAGCGCTACACTCGATTTAGATAATGCCTTACTGACCGATTTAAAGGTTTTGTATACCGCACCGTTCCAAAGGTGGGGAAGTCACTTCGGCTCACGCGTCACAGTAGATGGCGATTATCTTTTTATGACGTTAGGAGATCGTGGCGATAAAGATTTTTCTAATCATGTGTCTCAGAATACGCTTAATCCTTACGGTTCTGTTATTCGTTTGTATCGTGATGGTGACGTGCCTGCAGAAAATCCTTTTGTGAAGGACGTCGGTATTTTAGATGAGATATATTCGTTTGGTCATCGTAATCCACAAGGTATGACGTTACAGCCGGAAACAGGTGCTTTATGGATAAGTGATCATGGTGAGTATGATGGCGATGAGATTAACATAATACGCGCAGGAGGTAATTATGGTTGGCCAATTGCTCATACAGGTTGTAGCTATGTCACTCGCCAACCTTTTGGTGAACTTCCTTGGGAAAGAGAGGATACAATTGACCCTGTGTATTATTGGGAGTGTGGTACCGGAGGCTTTCCTCCAGCGGGTATGACTTTCTATCAAGGAGAAGTATTTCTTCCTTGGCAAGGAGATTTATTTATTGGTGGGCTGGCTAGTAGATATTTGGCACATTTTCGCTTGAAGGAAGATGGCTTAACAGAGTTAGAGCCATTGTTAGATAAAGAAGGTTGGCGAGTAAGAGACGTGACCGTTGGTCCGACTGATGGCTTTTTGTACGTAGCTGTTGAGGGATCGAATGTGTCTTTGGTGCGTATTTTACCTGAGTGGGATGAGTAAAAATATAAACAGGACTTACGCATTTGGCGAATTTATTTGTTGCTTTCGTCATTCAAACCTTTCATCGTACCACCAAGTACGCCTCACCCAGCTCCAGTTTTTGTGATCATTTATACTCTTTCGTGACTGACTAAAACATTTTTTGGTTTATTACGTTAGTAATAAATGTTTACCGGAACTATAGCTGGGGCTGGGTCAGTGCCTCGAACTTCATCAGAAACGCGTAAGTCATGATAAAATTTGTTATTTTTTAGGCAGTTTTAATGTGGATAAAAAGCAAGCTAAAAACCTTGTTGATCTTTTTTTTTAAGTTTTCGATATTTGTTTTTTGCCGAATGTGAATAAAAAAGTGAAAGGGAATTCACTCATTTTTCCTTTTACTAGACTTGTCTTAGAATCCTTAGCCTAGCCCTGCTTTCTGACATTATTTATTATCAATACTATGATTCAAACCGGTTTTTATACTCTTGAATAGAGTATAAATTAAAATGGAAACTAGGGCTGGGATGAGTGGACAAAGAATAATGTTTTGGCAGGGCATATTCTTAGCTAGCAAAATTCCTTAGCCTTGTGCCAACGCACGTGATTTATAACGCATTATGCTCTTCTGAGGAAAGTTTACGGATTGTCTGTAAATAGAGCGATGCGAACTTTGCGGAGTGTTTCGTTAACACTGGTATGGCCTTTGATAATGTATCCGACAATGTCGCCTTTGTAGGCTGTGGTGATGTTTCCCACATCATCCATGGCACTTAATATCATGACTTTTGCATGTTTGCCCCAATTGTCTTCTCGTAACTTTTTCAGCATTTCGTGCCCGTTCATAACCGGCATCATGATATCTAGCAGTATGAGGTCAGGCTTTTTATCTAGCGCCAGATTCAAACCCTCTTCGCCATTTACAGCTGTATACACCACATAGCCAGCGTCTTCAATGGCTTCTTGCATTGCTTCACGTATGTCCGCGTCGTCTTCAACTATAAGTATTGTTTTGTCATTTTCCATATTATTTAGTGTATTTATTTTCTCCGAATTACTTAGGTAGTATAACAGAAATGTATCATTTTGAAGATGATGTTATTATTTACATATGCGAATAGTGGTGAGTAACAAAGCGATTAGTATTTTGGGTGCTTCTTTATTTATAGTTGGTCTGCCGTTAGTGGTTCTTTTGGCATGGACTGTTGTTGATTATGTTTGGGAAGATCCTGACAAGACTCTGTTTTTATTGTTGTCGCAGGCGATGGTGGCGATGGTGGTAGTGGTGTGGTATTTGGTTAAGTCTATGTCTAAGCCTAAAATTTCGTCTGCTAAAGAGAATGAATTAATGGCTTCTTTGGCCCAGTTTA
>SKGH01000011.1 GCA_007117575.1 Candidatus Kaiserbacteria bacterium
CGAAACTGGGGCTGGGTCAGCGCCTCGAACTTCATCAGAAACGCGTAAGTCATGAAATTAGAGTTTTTAACAAATGATTTAAAAAAGTATGTTATAATAATCGGGTAGCGGAGGTATTACGCTATAGCGGAAATGCAAAGAGTATATCTTTATATTTTCCACCACAAAACACAAAAGCGCCTTTAGGCGCTTTTGTGTTTTGGTTTTTGTGTACAACCACCATTATTATTAAAAAGGTTTAGATACTAAAACTTTATATTAGCGATTTAGGTTTACTTCTGGTGGTCTTGGCTTATGATGTTTATATTATTAACTTAAATCAGCTTTCCTTCCTTTCTAAATATGAAAAAAAATAACGATCTAATAAAACCTGACACTGGTAGGATATCGATTACCAAAGCATTTGGTAAAAATTTGGCAATCCTTTTGTCCGAAAAAATAATGCCTGTATATAAAAATTTTGACAGCAAAAGTTTTATCAGGAGTGTTGAAAAAAAAGTGGTCAACAAAAGATACACTGAGAGAATAGACATAATCGCTGAAGAGCTTAAGGCTCACCTACCACCTGAGTACACAGTTGCTTTATCAATTTTGATGCAAATCCTAGGACCTGAAAATGAATCTGAAACGGGAATGTTTACCAACTTTTACTGGATAATGCCAATTGGAAAGTTTGTAGAAAAAAATGGCTTAAATAGTTTTAACGAATCTATAAAAGCAATTGAGGAAATAACCAAAAGAAACACCGGTGAATACGCCATAAGACCTTACGCACGTCACTACCCAAAGAAAACACTTCGCGTGTGCATAAAATGGGCAAAAAGTAACAACTTTCATTTGAGAAGGTTGGCGTCTGAGGGCTTGAGGCCGAAACTACCTTGGGCCACCAAGTTAGAAACTTGGAATGAAGATCCTAAACCGATTTTTGAGATATTGAATATACTCAAAGAAGATGAAGTGAAATTTGTTAAAAAATCAGTCGCCAACCATCTTCGTGACTGGATAAAAATTAACCCCAGAGAAACAAATAAGCTTGTAAAAGAGTGGTCTAAGTCAGACAACGAAAACACCAAATGGATACTTAAACATGCCCAAAGATAAGATAGATTTGGTAGGTAAAATCATGGGTTTGGAATTACGTTCTTATTTATTACTTTGGCCACCTTGCAACCATCAACAATTCACACTCTTTATAAGGTAGGGATTGCCATATTTCTTCTGTCACAAACGGCATGAAGGGGTGCAACATTTTTAAAGAGCTGGTAAACAATTCATATACAACACGTTGTCTTGATAATTTTAACTCGTCATCATTAGAAGTAAATATTGGTTTCGATTCTTCCAAGATCTTGTCAGCAAATTCATGCCACACATAGTGATATAACTTATCTGCCGCCAAGTCCATACGGTACGCGTCAATATGACCGGCCACCTCAACAGCAAGCTCTTTTGATCTGACCAATAAAGTTTCGTCTTCCGGCAAAAGTTCTGCTCTTTTAGTAAAGTCAACTTCTTCTGTATTTTCAATAACAAAACGGGCGATGTTCCATATTTTATTGGCAAATTTTTTATATGCTCTAACCTTATCTTTTGACAAAGGCATATTTGCACCGGGTGGGTTGGCAACTACAAAAGACATTCTAGTGGCGTCGGTACCAAACTCATCTGCCAATTCTATCGGTGAAAGTACATTGCCTTTGGATTTACTCATTTTTTTACCTTTAGCATCTAACACCATTCCATGAAAATAAATATCTTTAAACGGCACCTGATTGGCTAAATAGAGACCGAACATGATCATTCTTGGCACCCACTTAAAGACTAGGTCAGCTCCTGTTTCCATGACGGCCGTAGGATAAAACTTCATATCGTCTCCGCTAGGATAACCCAATGTCAAAAGGGGCCATTGTCCGGAAGAAAACCAAGTGTCGAAAGTGTCAGGATCTTGCACCCAACCTTCTCCGGGACTATTTTTTGACACCTTAATCTGACCGTCTTTAAACCACGCCGGTATTCTTATACCCCAAACTATCTGACGTGATATGTTCCAGTCAACCGGATTACTCATCCAGTGACGAAAAATACTTTCGTGCTGTTTGGTAATAAATTTATAATCTCCACTATCAAGTGTTTTAAGAGCCATGTCAGTAAGGGGTTTCATTTTAACAAACCACTGTTCTTTTAACTGAGGCTCAACCACCACCCCCGTACGCTCACACACCCTAACTGAGTGGACATAATCTTCATCAACACGAACCAGTAACCCTTTTGCCTTTAATTTTTCCACTATCTTTTCCCTTGCTTCCCCTATTTTCATACCAGCAAATTCCTCAGCAACCGGCAACAGTTTACCGTTCCAATCAATTATTTGTTCTATAGCGAGATTATGCCTTTGTGCGATTTCAAAATCAACCGCACTATGCCACGGCGTTATTGTCATTGCTCCTGAGCCCATTTCCGGATCAGCAGCTTCATCTTTAATGATAGTGGCTGTGATTGGTCCATTTATCCATTCCACATCAAACTGTTGCCCATGCTTAAAATCTAAATATCTTTTATCATCAGGATGAACAACCACATATTTATCTGAAAATTTCGTTTCCGGCCTAGCTGTACCAATTACAAAAGGGCCATATTGAAAATAGAAAAAAGGGTCTTTTTGTTCTACAAAATCAGTCTCAATATCAGATAAAGAAGTTTGAAACTTCGGATTCCAGTGAATACTACGCAATCCCCTATACACCATTCCATCTTCATACATTTTTACAAAAGTATCCTGCACTCTTGAAACCACATCTTCTTGCAAGGTAAAAGTATTACGAGACCAATCACAAGACACCCCCAAACGACGGACATCATTCTCCATAACGTGTTTATTTTCCATCACAAAGTCATATATTTCTTTATACAACTGCTCTCGCTCCATACCAAAACGAGACCTGCCTTCTTTTTGTAATTTTTTTTCATAAACACCCTGTGTTTCAAAGCCGGCATGATCAGACCCTGGTAACAGGAGAGTTTTCTTACCCCTCATTCTATTAAAACGAATGAGTATATCTTTTAGAGTCATGTCTGTACCGTGACCGGCGTGTAAACGACCGTTCGCGTTTGGTGGTGGCATGACGATACAATAATTTTCCCCATCAATATCCTTAAGATTGTCGGGGTTGAAAAAACCCGACTTATCCCACAACTCATAAATATCACGCTCCACCTCCTCAGGATTATACGGTTTTAAAAATTTTTCTTGCATAAACTCATCATAACTAATAATAATTCAGAGGCAATACCTTTACTTGAGAAATAGCCTAAGTTAGGCGATAATACCATAAACTGTTTAGAAATACCTTTACTGGATTTATTACATGCTATCATAATACACATGGCAGAAAATAACACTATAGAATGGGAAGCATATGAATTTCGACCCACTGAAAGAAGTGCTGACTGGTTTTGGGCAATCGCCATTGTATTTGTATCACTATTTGTAGCAACAGCTTGGATCGGTAACTATTTATTCGCTATGGTTATTCTACTATCAGGAGGAATCTTGATGCTCCTATCAAACCGCGATAACCGCATAATACCGTTCGCTGTTAGTTCTCGAGGTGTACGTATAGACGACACCCTCCATCACTACCCCGCCCTTAACGGCTACAACATAGTTGAAGAAGAAAATGGCGAAATGTTTCTTCTGTTAGAAACTCGGCAATATATATCTCCCATATTGGCAGTACCTATACCACCGGAAGATAGTGACTCTATTGAAGCAATAGTCTCAAAAAAAGTTGAGCATAAAGATTTGGAAGAACCGCCAGCTCATCGTGTACTGGAGTTTTTCGGTTTTTGATGTATGCTATAAAATGTTCAATCAAAAAGATACCGAGTGTTGAACAAATACGTAAAAACACTTACTAGATATAGGTGAAGTTGCTCCCGTAGTTTAATGGATAAAACATCGGTTTGCGGTACCGACGCTCCAGGTTCGACTCCTGGCGGGAGCACAAAATGCTACTTCTCGCGCTAAAAACGCAGAGAAACCACACGCTCCGTGTGACATAATCAATATCCTTTCTTGAAATGAGTTCGAGCAAAGGTCAGTATTTCGGCACCAAAAAGACTCAGACCTAGTCGCTATGTGTGGAAATATATGTCTGGATCATTTTACATCTCAAGATCAGTCTTAAGCGGTGTCCAAGACAAAAATTTCAGAATTGTTTCTATCCGACTGATACTTCCTATTTCGATTTCTTAATGAACAATCGCTCAATACCCCTTTTTTCAAATTCTTTTCCCCAGAAAATCTCACACTCCATTCGTTTGATAAAACGTTCCTTGTCATCCATTTCTTTAATTTCTTCTAGAGAATATTTTTTGAAAAAATCCCTCTCTCCAAGCCAACTACTTAAATTCTCCCAGACAGAATGTTCTTCGTATCGTTCTATGAGACCTCGCGTCACCGGTTCATCATCCATATCATAAGTTGCATAATATCTTCCCATGTTCTCGTCATATGCTACATAATCTTCAAAACCCATCTCTTTAGCAAAGGAGAAAACATAATTACGCACTTCTTTTATTCCTTCATCCTGTTTCATATCAGCATCACAAATAGCGTTTGCCATCCAGTCTGCCATATAGACAGCACGCATGAGACTCCAATATTGTTTTTTTGTAAAATTGATTTTCATAGATTATTTCTTAGCTTCTAATTTCTTTGACTCCCGACAAACTTATCAAAATAAGATTAAACTCATTTTCTTTAAGCTCCTTGAGACCAACTACTCCTTAATGTATTTAATTAATTCATCAAGGTAATTATCAACTTTATCCAGATCATCTACTTTCAATATTTTATAATACATACCCAGAGACATGGTTGGTATTTGATGATCTGTTTTTGTTAATAAAATGATTTTCTTACCCGAACCAAAAGCATAGCCGGTTTCCAGACCCCAGTTGATTGATTCGTTCACTCCTATTGCCAATACTTTTTTTGAATTATTAATTCCTTCAATATTTTGATTGAATTTATCAGACTCTAAACCATCTTGTTTTGTATCTCTTTGGGGTAAATGGCAAACTATACTTTTTTCTTCAAGCTTTTGACAAAGTCTGTAATTAAACCCTCTATTCCATTCAGATTTTAAAGTTGATGTAATAAAAACGTCTTTCATAAATAAAAGTTATTAATTATAGATTTATAAAGTAATTAACTACAAATTTTAAAATCTGTAAATACTTGCTATCTTCACCAAAGCACCGAAGTTTAACTTATTTTTGTCAGAACTCCTACTGATGTGAAAAATAACACAAATGACCGATTAAAATATACATTTGTTATAATCCATACATGAAAATTGAAAATTGTTTTTATAGGATAAGTGTAAAAGCTTTAGTACTAAACGAAACTAGAGATAAGTTTCTAATAACACAAGAAGAAAACGGCGAGTGGGAACTTCCCGGTGGTGGCTTAGATTGGGGAAAAACTCCACAAGAAGACCTGCCTAGAGAAATATCTGAAGAAATGGGTATCATGGTCACGTGGATGGCTAAGCATCCGTCCTACTTTCTTTCCGGTCAAACTCGTACTAAAAAAATATGGAGTGCTAATTTAGTCTATGAAACTGAGTTAGAAAATTTAGACTTCACACCGTCTGACGAATGTATCGATGTTAAATTTGTTAATCTCAAGGATATAGAATCGCTCCCCGTCTTTCCCAACGTTCTTGCTTTTGCAGAAATATTTGACCCTGCTCTACATATTCGTAAATAAGTTAAAGTCATCAAAACATTTTTTAACAAAAAGATAATCTCTCAGTATATTAAAACCTGTATTGTAAAAAGTAACGTGTCCATTTTTAAGATAATAAACTTGTTTCTCTAAAATACTAATTACCTGACCCGCGCACATCCATGTTGTATATAGACCATTCACCTTCTCCTGTTCACTCAAAGTTGCCGACCCTTTATGACCCGCGACCTCACCCAAGTAACAATGCGTGATACAGTGTTTACCATCTCTATTTCTATAATCTTCTATAACTCCTATCTTTTTAGTTAAACCCACAACACAACCGGTCTCTTCCAGAACCTCCCTAACTATCCCCCGCTTTACGCTTTCTCCCTTTTTTATTCCACCGCCGGGTAGCTGAAAGTAGCTGTTAAACTTATTGCCGACGAGAGCTATTTTACGCTCATTATCATAAACTAACGCCTTACCTGTTATACGGTCTATAAATGAACTCGCTTCATTATTAAAAACTTGATTTGGGAATACATCTTTTTGGTAGATAATTGACAATACATCTTTCATATTTTTTTATGATTTATACACATAAAAAGTAAGTTGGCACGAAATATACAATAAACTTATATGCACAAACAACTGTCTATAAACTGACATTTTAAATATTGAGGCTAGAGACCTTATATCTCATACAACTTAACTAACACCCCCGGATAAGCCCACAACACTTCCCCTGACAGAATCCTGCCGTTTGCGTCATATGCAGCTGGAGGCGCCATGTTGGAAGCCTGTATTATGGGAGTACGAGACTGCCGAGAGGCTGTCATCAACTTAAGAGATTGCTGATAACGAAGTATGCGAGTAGGTCTTACAAACCATGAATGTGAAATGGGATGAGCAACAAAAGGAACCTTATGACCGCCTGACAAGACCGATACTTTGTTTGAGACAGTATACTCAGAACAAAAGGTGACCAAAGGTACATCTGTTGGTCGCCTTTGTGGGTTAATTGTGGCCTGTTTATATCGTACCCTCCTTGCCATTATGTCAGCCACCTCCCTTTGACCAAAAACAGTTAACAATGCGTGTAAACTGTAGGGAAAGGCTTCTCCCACCGGAACTAAGTACCGCTTATCCTCATAATGAACATATGCATCTTTTTGCATATAAGTAGCAGAACGTGTATGCCAGTATTCCGCACTATCATCTCCATAACGAAAAGAATCAACGACAACGGAGCTTGTGGCAAATTGATTTAAATAATTAAAAACTTCGTCTTCTGAGTCAAATTTTGCAAACGCATCCATACCTTCAGGAAAAATCACCGCATCTGCTCCGGCTCTCAAGGCAATCTCCAACCCTCTCATTGCAAAAGAATGTTCTGCCGGGTGATTGTTGGCAGTATTGCCGTGAACTCCACCGGGAAAGGATGTATTTATAGTAGCTATGACAAAACCTTTCCTTTCTATGTCTTTATAAAATGATACCGGAAACAGAGGAATTATTAATATAAAAAACAAAACTGTAACACTTAGATACTTTATTTGCTTACTAAGTCGATGCCAAGAGTTTAGTGTGTAAATGATCACCATTGTTACTGACGCGACTAAAAAACTAAGTGTGTAAACCCCTCCCCAGTAAGCGACTAAACCAAACAGGGTATGATTGGTAAAAATATAGCCTAGATATCCAAATGAATTATGTGCATTTAAATAAGTACCGGGTCCCAACATAAAGAAAGACAAGAGCCAAGAACCCACAAGCTCACTTCCCACCAAAACAAAAGGGAGAATAAGATAATAAAACTTATTACTTTTGAAGTAATAAGAGGCTAGGGTATATAAACCTAAATTTATACCCAAAGAAAGCGCTAACAGGATCCAAAGTAAAGTTATACCTAAAAACTGAAGTGATGCTTTTGTTTCAAGCAACCAATCCATAGGGTAAGCTGACCAAACGGAAACCATGACCATCAACATGTGTAAAAATCCAACTATCGCTCCCAACAACAATGCTCGCCTTGCACTACCGGCAATAAAACCCAAACGAGTTGTTAAGATCAGGCCAACCACCACCAACCACCAAAACCACGGATGCCAAAACGGTAGACCAAGACTAATACCTGAAAGCAAGACTAATAACCATTTCTTGTTTATATACGGTACTGACTTTAACCACAGTGCTTTTATATTATGTAAATTCATATCTGCAACGGTAAAACACAGTCTATCCTAACTTAATGATAGTACACTTATCAATAGCGCAGATAAAAACTATTGATTTCATGACTTACGCGTTTGGCGAATTTCTTTGTTGCTTTCGTCACTCAAACCTTTCATCGTACCACCAAACACGCCTCACCCAGCTCCAGTTTCTGTGATCATTTATATTCTTTCGTGACTGACTAAAACATTTTTTGGTTTATTACGTTAGTAATAAATGTTTACCGGAACTATAGCTGGGTCAGTGCCTTGAACTTCATCATAAAACTCATAAGTCATGATATTGTGGCGTTTAGCCCCTAAAACTTCTCCTACCGGAATTTTTAAATAAAAAATTAACCACCATTAATGCTTGGCGTTGAATAATCTTTCAACGGTCAGAAATTTATGAAACTGTTTCTCTTAAGAGTTTCATCAGTTTTGACTTCTTACGAGAAGCTGTGTTTGGCTTTATTACCCCCCTCTTTGCTGCTTTGTCAATTATTTTATAGGTTTCAGGAACCAAAGACATAGCCTCATCTTTTTTTCCGGATTGTATAAGGGTTTTAATTTTTTTTAATGCCGCACGCATGGCAACCTTACGTCGCTGATTATAAACGTTTTTGCGTAGTGACGCGCGGTGGGCTTTTTTTGCTCCTATAGTTATTGCCATAAAAAATAATTATATATTTTTCCAAGTAAAATCATTTACAATGATGTACTATACAGAGAATTAATAAAAAAGCAAATATTTATGCCCCTTTTTATTTAAGTAAGAGTAGGCAATATATAAGCGTTTACCGATTGATGAGTTTTTATGCTAAAGTCAATGTGAAATTAAACCCAAATATAAAAATTTAAAATCTCAACATGATACGCCACATTTCAGGAACAATAATAAATATCGAAGAGAATGATCTGGTCATTAAAACATCACAGGGAATAGGTTATTGCGTCCATGTGAACAATCAAGTGGATTTTTCTATAGATCAGCAAATTAGTATGTGGACCCATTTAGTGGTTAGAGAGAATTCTCTAGATCTGTATGGATTTCTTGACTATGAAGATCTAAATATGTTTGAGATACTTCTTACCATCCCAAAAGTTGGACCGAAATCAGCGTCTCAAATACTTTCCCGCGCTGACACTTCTCTGCTTAGAAATACCGTTATGGAAAAAGACTCTGCTAAATTATCAAAATTATCTGGAATAGGTAAAAAAACTGCTGAAAAAATTATAGCTGGTCTATCTGAGCATTATGAAAAAAACGCTTCAAGCTGGCAAAAAAAACAATCAACAGACAACAATACCGGCACCTCAGAACTCCAAAACGACACTATAGAAACATTAGTGGCTCTGGGCTACCCTTTTTCCGAAGCGAGAAATGTGGTGCGTGAACTGCCGAACGACATAAAAAGTGTAAATGAAGCAGTAAAGACAGCTCTCAAACAAATGGGAAATAAATAAGTATTACCGCAACGCAAAAATATATTTTATAAATAAATTAGTGTGAGTTATACTTATCAGATATGGATACGGTCTTATATTGGATCAAACGACTCCTACCAAATAACTTGATTGATTTTTTAAGACCAACTTATCATCGTTGTTTAGCTGTTATAGGTAGCCGTTTATATGGCAACCCATCAAAAGAGATATTTGTCATTGCCGTAACCGGAACCAAAGGAAAATCAACAGTAACCGAACTAGTGAGAAATATACTTGCTGAGGACAACAAAAAAGTTGCTTCACTTTCTACCATACAATTCCGCATCGGTGAAAAAACCAAACCAAACTTATTAAAAATGACAACCCCCGGACGTTTTTTCATACAACGTTTTTTAAGAGAAGCTGTTTCAGAAGGTTGTACTCATGCTGTTTTAGAACTGACCTCAGAAGCTGCAAAACAATACAGGCATAATTTTCTTGAACTGGACGCGCTTATATTTACCAATCTTAGCCCCGAACACATTGAATCCCATGGTTCTTTTGAAAACTACAAAAATGCCAAACTATCCATTGCTAAACAATTGGAGAACTCTTGCAAGCAACCGAGATATATGGTTGCCAACACAGATAACGAACACGGCAATGATTTTCTATCTATAAAAGTCGAGGAATTACTACCTTATAAACTTTCAGATTTAACCCTCTATACTTTACATAAAGACAGTATTAGCTTAGTACTGCCTCTGGGTAATAAAGAAACCACTATTCGAGTACCTTTAATAGGGTTGTTCAACGTCTATAATTCTTTAGCGGCCATCACTTTAACAAGAGCAATGGGGGTACCAATAGAGACCATAGAAAAAGCCCTTCGAGAAATGCCTACAATCAGAGGCAGGGTTGAAATAATAAAAAGCGACGAAAAAAAGGGTAAAAAAATAACAGCGGTCGTCGATTACGCCCACACACCAGACTCCTTAGAGAAGCTTTACCAAGCTTTTCCTTGCGTTTATAAAATAGGTGTACTGGGTAACGCTGGTGGCGGTAGAGATACCTGGAAACGTCCTGAAATGGGTGAAATAGCCGACAGATACTGCGATGAAATAATTTTAACTAACGAAGATCCCTATGATGAAGACCCTCGCTCCATAGTTGAAGCTATGGCTAAAGGAGTGAAGAATAAAACAAAGCTGGAAATAATAATGGATAGACGTTTGGCCATAAATACTGCTCTTAAAAGGTGTCGCAAAGATGGGTATGTGATAATTTCAGGTAAAGGAACCGACCCTTTCATTATGGGTGCAAATAACCACAAAGAGCCTTGGGATGACGCAAAAGTTGTTAGAGAAGAAATGAAGGTTTTAGATATCTAGAACTAAATTACTTCTAACAATATGATCTTTTTTTCTAACAACGTTTTTTAAGACCGGAATAAATACTTAAAAACTTACCCTGAAGACTTCGATTAACATCGAAACAAGATTATGCCCACGGTAACAGATACATTTAAAGATTCTTTTTGTCCAAGCATAGGTATTTCAATAACCTCATCAACCATATTCAATATATTTTTTGAAACTCCTTCAATTTCGTTACCAAATACATAAACTGCCTTCTGGGGTATATTAGCCGAACAAAAAGGTATGGAGTCATTAGTTTGCTCGATGGCAATTATTTTATATTGCGACAATTTATATTTACGCAAACATGTCAAAACTTCCTGCTCTTTTTCCAATAACTGCCAAGGTAAAATTGTTTCTGCTCCCAGAGCTGTTTTGGCTACATCATTTCTAACTCTACCAAAGCGATCTTTTGGTGTCGGCGTATAACCACCAAGATATATTTTTTCTACTCCCGCGCCTTCACAAGTTCTAAAAACAGAACCCACATTTTGAGCACTTCTCACATTGTCCAACATTACTATTTTCGACATCCCCACATGATACAAGTCTCTTACGTATTGTCACGTGTTAAAATCAGATGATGTATACTTTACTTAATGTTTTTCCTATCCAATTCCTGTCTTTATTTGCCTATTTTATACTTCGCGTTGTAGCTGCTTTTTTATTATTATATCTAGGAAGGCAACATTTCTTAAATAGAAATGAATTTACCAACCCACAATTCTATATTTCAAAAAAAATAGTGGTCTTATTAGCCTCAATAGAAATTATCTTAGGTGGTATGTTACTTGTAGGTGCATATACTCAAATTGTTGTATTAGGTGTCATGACATTATGTTTGTTTATCTTATTTAACTATAATAGACTTTTGCCTTTAAAATTACCCTCAAGAATGTTTTATGTACTTTTAATCAGTGTGTCTATGTCTTTATTTATTACTGGCGCCGGTGTATTTGCGGTTGATTTGCCGATATAAAGTGTTATGATTCAGTTTCGAGCATGTCGAACATGCTGACGTTTTAAATATATAAATACATCCGCCCATAGCTCAGTTGGTAGAGCAGCAGCCTTTTAAGCTGAGGGTCCCAGGTTCGAGCCCTGGTGGGCGGACACGAACGGAGTGAGTGGTCGCCCACCACCGCAACTGTTTTACGGAACGCTAGTGGAGTAAAACAGGAGGACGGGCGAGAAAAGGTTGCCTGCTATTTTGAGCTTGCGAAAAATAGCGACAACCTGTACTGAAACTGTAAGTTTCGAGCCCTGGTGGGCGGACAAGTGCATAAAGCCCTAGTTTTTTATTAAAACTGGGGTTTTATAGCACGCCAACTGCTTGGCGTGCGTGCACTTGTCCGAGCCGGAGACATGTTTTGCCGACCGCAAG
>SKGH01000072.1 GCA_007117575.1 Candidatus Kaiserbacteria bacterium
CCACGTAATTCTCATAAGTAGGATGCTCCGCGCTTCCGCCGGCATAACCCGACGTCGCCGTAATAACTCCCGGCACTTTCTTCATATCCGCCTCCACACACCAAAAACACCCTCCGGCTATCAGCGCACTCGCCTTAGCCTGCTCACGCTCTCGCAACTCGTCATTACTTACTCCGTCATTCATTAGCAATCAATATACCATGGACAAACCCTAGCAGACACTCGTACTCCAAAAAAAATCGAACTTAAAAAAGTTCCTATAAATTTCGCTTACTTATCTAGCGCTCCGTTTATTCATTCTAAATGGGGTCAGTCACCATCTTTTACATACTTAGCTACCGCTTTTTCTAAATCTCTTCGAATTATCTTTACTCACCATTTAATGATCTTTACTCACCTTCACCTTCACCGTCTTCGTTGATAAAGGCGTTAATGTCCGCATAGCATATAATCATGCAAGCTAAATTTTGTCTTACTATTTCTTCATCTCGGTCCCAAACAAACCTCTTTGTCTTGCCTAAAGTCTCCAACAAAAAATACTGTAAAAATATTTCTGAAGGAAGTAATCCTTTTTTGAACAGATCATGGTCGGTTAAATCTTCAAAATCAGCTCGCTCATGTACCTGCAAAAAACCACACAAATGAACGAAAGCTATTTGTGCATACAAATTACACAAGTCTGCGTAGCGACGAGCATGATAAAGTTGTTTTGATTTTCTTCCAAATTCTCGCAAACTAGACCGCTCATTCTCATCCTCCTCCAGCTCCGCCGCTTGTTCCCACATTAAGAAAAAACTCTCAACTCCATCATCTTCTTCAACTAATGACAAAAAATCTCCATCCAAATCAATCTTAGACAACATCGTCTTGATAGCTCGCCGATGTTCTTTCGGATCAGTACCTGCAAGAAACGTCTCGTATGCTGTATCAAACTCTTGCATTGATGCTTGTTTTTTCTGATTTGTCATATAACACTACCCTAACATAGACTCTAATATCTTCAATCTAGCCTTAATATTTGGCGCATCAATAGTAATGGCTCTAGACTAGCACTTTCAGGTAAAATACTCAGAAAGTGTTATGAATCAACGAAAAATCAACTACCTCAAAGTGCACGCCATTAAGAAGCACTTTTGCGAAGACATACCTGTGTCCAAGACAGCGTAGCTGATGAGGATTAATCGCAACACGGTCATTGCCTGGTATATGTACTTCCGTCTTGCGATCTTTTGGGATCGCACCGAACCTAAACGACCTTTCTTTGGTGTTGGTTTTTGTGATAGTTATTCTTATGCAAGAGCAAAATATTGAATAGGTATATACACAATGTCTCTTTCTTCATCGAGGCGCAATTCCGAACGAGAAACTACAAGACCATAGTTTGCTCCCGTTTTATTCATAGTCTTTTCTACCTGTCGCGAACCTTTTGTACCTGAACCCACCTCTAGCACAATTTTTCGATGTTCAGAACCAAATACAAAATCTGCTCCGCCCATTTGCGCATCATAAGTAATAAATGCTGTTGGCACAACCGATAAGACACGATACAACGTTGCCACCACGAAGTCTTCTAGTAACTTCCCTCTTTCTGTCTCTGGTGATAACACACTTCCAACAGTGGAAAAATAAGCAGCTCGAAACACCGGCGCCATAAAATGGTATTTCGAAGGCTGTCTTACTTGGGCAATGTGTGAGCCGGTAAAGGCCTGCACTCTTATCAGAGTCTCGGTTTGAACCAACGCATCAAGCACCTCCTTAGCGGTATGTCGATCAAGCTCCACTGGTTGTTTGCTAAGTGACTCATAGCTTACTTGGTCAGCGGAAGCAAGAACATACAGTACCGTCGCAATCCTTCGCACAGTATCTGTCCTGAAACTATACAAACGTGCAATGTCACTGTTAATTATTCTCTCTAAAGACTTTTGAACCCTCTCATATATAGCCATTGGCTGGCGCACCATCAACACCGAAGGTAACGACCCTGTGGTGAGGTATGTGTCAAATTCGTGCCTGTCTATATTTAAAAGATATTTTTGTATCTTTGGTTCCAGCGCCCGCACCATTTCGTAAACCTCTTGCGCGTGAGTTTGTGTAAAAAGTGCGTCGCGAATCTCTTTGCACAAACCTTTCACTTCTGTCTTGCCGTGCTTTAGCTTCATATATTCCGTAAAACTCAGCGGGTACATTTTCTCAAACGTAGGTCGGCGTGCTACGTCACTATTCATATTCAGTGCCAGAGCGGCAGAACCGGTAGTGAATATAAAAACCTTGTGACGGGCTCTATCATACACATCCTTAAGAGTCACACCCCATTTGGGGTCATATTGCGCTTCATCAATAAACAAAAAAAGTGGTTGGGTACGCCGTTCAAATGCCACCCCCGATATATCTTCGTATACACGCAATACATCATACAATGACACCCCAAGCAGTTGGGTGATCTTATCAACCGAAATATACAACCGATCTGCTTGTGACGATTGTATTACTGAGAAAAGTTGCATTAATACTGTTGTCTTGCCTGCACCTCGCAAGCCGGTAACAACACACCACGACTGCGACTGGTCACCATCCAGAAATCGCTGCGCATGAGAACGCAACTTTACAAAAATATTGCGATTGAGCAACTTACGTCCACTACTATCATATACGTAAGAGCGAGCGGTGGCATCTGCATTAGCCATCTGATCTCTTAGGTATGCTTCTATTCTTTGCCTTGTTTCTGTATTCATAATTACTTTCCTTGTATATCACAGTATACAAGGAAGCACCTTTCCTTGTCAATCATAATATACAAGGACTAACCAATATTGATTTTAGATTGAAAATTAGGGTCTTTTTGACCCTATTCCTTGCAGATTAAGACCGCCATAAACCTAAACAACCATTCTTTGGTGTTGGTTTTTGGCTTGGTTAGATTCTTAAATTGAATAAAATTATGCCCAGTACGGCACATATTTAGCCAATTTCTCTGCCAAAGAATTTTTGTCTTGAACTTTTATAAGCCCGGCTTTAACTGAGTCCGCTTTTATATTAGAGACAATAGTGGTTGCACCCTTAGTGCTTGAAAGTTGGAAAACGCTCACAGATAGTTGAATTCGCCATATACGCATTCAATTCTTCTATCACCTCCAAAATAGTCGCCCGCTCGATCTCATCAGCATAAAAAAGAGCGGGAGCATAGCCAGGACCTCGGTCGGCGAAAGAACCTTCACCATCCGTCGGATCCATATGCTTCAGTGCATAGGTAATCAATTCACGAAAACTAAGGCGATCGCTATCGTACTC
>SKGH01000059.1 GCA_007117575.1 Candidatus Kaiserbacteria bacterium
ATGCATTTAATCATCTAACACCATCAATTGCTAACAATAATTATTTCACGTGAAACACCTAGCACTTTAGTTTCATGTGAAATATACTTATGAAGTCAAACATTAGCGCCTAAAATAGATAGGGTCTCTACAGCCCAAAGCTTGCACTACGTAATATCTTTTCCAATTAATAATCATGTGTAAAAATCACGAACTAAAACTTAAGTTTAATAAAGTGTAAACTTCACTCAAAAGAGCCTAGGGGGTTAGAAATGATGTGTTTTGTGGCACAAGATCAGAGACTTTTATTGGTCTCATTTATCCCGGCTCTAGTTTCTTAACTTGTTTACTATCGGTACTATAGATCAAAACGTTTTTTATAGGTTACAATAGAGTATAAATTTACACTGAAACTAGGATTGGGCGTTCTGAGACAAGGTCAGTGAAAGAATTTTGTAAAATAACAAACTCCTTTAGTTTATTTTAGATAATACTTGAAACTGGAGCCGGGTGAGGCGTACTTGGTGGCACGATGAACGGCTTGAGTGACGAAAGCAACAAAGAAATTCGCCAAACGCGTAAGTCATGTTTCTTTATAAAAGTAAGACAATCAGGTTATTGGCGTTAGAAACTTATTTCACATGAAACAAAGTGGTGTTAGTTTCATGTGAAATACGCTGAGCGATACCAGTGGTAAATATGAGATATTTAAACTAAAACCTTATTTGAATTTAAATATTCTCAATGTGCAAAACTGTGGCATATTTCTTTGCAGGAACTATCCTAACAGCCAGTACGTCAATTTGTATGTTTCCCATGAAACTATTTTGAGTAACCCAGTATTCGACTATCTTACGTAATTTATTTTCCTTCTTATCATCAACCAGTTCCTCCGGTCGCCATGTTTCATGTGAAAATGATCTCTCTAAAGATTGTATTGAGTCATATTTGTAGGTCTTTACCTCTACTACATGCACGCAATCATTATAAACAGAAATTATATCTAATTCTCCTATTGTACAAACGTACCGAGTTGCCAATATTTTATATTTTTTGCTTTTAAGATACTTCTGCCCAATTAATTCACCCAAATAGCCTATTTTATCTGTAGCAGACCCGTAACTTTCTCTAGCTCGTTTCATGTGCAACATGATGGTTTATACATAACAATTATACATAATAAACTCTAAGCAGTTTCATGTGAAATAATTTAGCTCACAAATATAATAATATTGTCACGTGAAACGCTTAAATTCTTATGGACTTACAAAATCAATATTTTGAGCCATATTTTAAAGGTAATGACATTTAAGAGACTTTGTCTTATACACCTATCCACTTAGTTATCACCAGTTAGGGACTGTTTCATTGTCTCTTTCTTTCATGTGGATAAACAAATGATGAGTCAGGATTGAATTACAGTACATCAATAGTGAGCTCAAGTGCATATAAATACGTGTATATGAAGTATTGTTTTGAGCGACAACGCCCAAAATATGTCCTAAAGCTAAATGTGAGTATTATTTGATTTTTGTGCGGCCAGGGAGAATCGAACTCCCGACTAATCCTTGGCAAGGACTCGTTATACCACTTAACCATGGCCGCTTTCGTGTATTCACTTATTTCCATTGTTTTAAAGCTGACTTAACCCACACTTGTAGTTTTCGCTTTAAAACCAACTTACCGATTATAGTATTTCCTACACCGAAGTGCAATGTTGATCCTTGTTTATTACGATGGTTTATCTGAGTGCGATGGAACTTAGACACAGGTACACCAATAACCTTTGACCAACGTTTTTCACAATCATTTACTGACTGTTCCGAATCACACGCTAACCAAAACCTCACATCTTTATTAGTTACCCCCAGAAACTCTCTGGCAAAGGCAATAAAAATTCTATGAGCTTCTTGTCTGCTAGTTGATAAACGTATCGGTTGTTTAGTATCCAAACTGCCTAAAGAAATATAGACAGCCAAACCCGCAGTAAATAGGTGACTGTGTTTATAATGACGAAACTCTGTGACAGCGGTTTTTTCAGCCTCTTTATAATACCGTTGCTGTTGTTTTTCTCTGGCTTTATTCATCAATTTAAGCCTGACCGCGTTCTCTCTACGAGAACGCAGTAGATTTTCTTCTTTAACTTTTTTTGAAAACTGTTCATTAGAAAGCCATTTAGATACAGTGCTTTTAGAAACACCGCACAGTTTTGCTATTTGACTGTATGAAAAACCGCTCTTGCGATAATGTGTTGCTATTTCTAGCTTTTTCTTATCTCGAACCATAGAGTATATTATACAGTATACTTACTCATCTGTTCGTTTTTTATCAACAAGGGCACTTCGTATACATCTGACTAATATAGACCCATAAATCTATTCATTTGGATACCTGTAAGAAGGGTGACGTCATCAACTTAACTCAATTGTTATTTCTTTATAATTATCAAAAGCTTGTCCAACAGGAAATAACAGTAAATCTTTTCTGTAATTCTAACGGTAAAAGGAGCCGAATTGGCTCCTTTTACTAGATTTGTATATCTTATTTAACCTATGACAATAAAAATAAATCAATATAACCATAGAGCAAATTTATAGTTTTATCAAGGTTTATGTATGCGAGCCACACTAAAACAGTAAACAAACCTTATAATTTACTTAGTGGTGCACCCGGAGGGACTCGAACCCCCAACCCCTTGATCCGAAGTCAAGTGCTCTATCCATTAAGCTACGGGTGCATTAAATAGCAGTGTACTACTATTATACCCAATCTTCAAATATATCTATCAATCTGTTTATCATTGATAAAAATGATACGGGACTTACGCGTTTGGCGAATTTCTTTGTTGCTTTCGTCACTCGAACCTTTCATCGTACCACCAAGTACGCCTCACCCGGCTATAGTTCCGGTAAACATTTATTACTAACGTAATAAACCAAAATCGTTTTAGTCAGTCACGAAAGAATATAAATGATCACGGAAACCGGGGCTGGATCAGCGCCTCAAACTTCATCAGAAACGCGTAAGTCATGTGATAAAAAACAAAAACGCGTCTATATACAGTAATTTGCATCTTATCAGTGTACTTTTTTCTCATTTGACATAGAATGAGACCATAATGATTAGCCATCATGACATACCGATAGAAATCAAAACTATTGCCAACACTTTAGAAAAAGAGGGGTTTGAGGCATTCTTAGTTGGAGGTTGTGTTAGAGATCTACTGCTTAATAAAAAGCCAAAAGATTGGGATATAACTACCGATGCACATCCGGAACAAATCCTGAAATTATTTCCAGACAGCTATTGTAATAATGACTACGGCACTGTTGGGGTGAAAAACGAGAGTGTGGTAGACGAGACATTAAAGGTCGTTGAAGTAACCCCTTACCGCACTGAAAGTGCTTATACTGACGCTCGTAGACCTGACAAGGTATATTTTGGTGTTTCACTGTCTGAAGACTTAAAAAGGAGAGATTTTACTGTTAATGCCATTGCGTATAACATTTCACAACAAAAAATAGTAGACGAACACAATGGCTTAAAAGACCTGAAACAAAGGCGTATAAGTACAGTTGGCAGAGCAGACGACCGTTTCAATGAAGACGCCTTAAGAATGTTAAGAGCCATAAGACTTGCTACTGAGTTGGGTTTTGCCATTGATAGTGAAACCATGTCCGCCATAATCAAAAATAGGCATAAAATTCAACAAATCTCTATAGAAAGAATAGCTACAGAATGGTTAAGAATCATTAATAGTGATGAGCCCATGGTTGGTATGGTGTATTTAGAGAAAGTGAAGCTATTGGAGTTTATAATTCCTGAATTGTTACCTTCGATCAACTGTCAGCAGGGAGGTATACACAAATACGATGTTTTTGAGCATCTGCTACGCACACTGCAAGCATCGGCTGATAAAAATTTTCCGCTTGAGGTACGTCTGGCAGCGCTGTTTCATGATATAGGAAAACCGGCGACACGTCGTACTGGTGGCAAAAATAAGCTATATACCTTTTTTGGTCACGAAGTGGTGGGGGCTAAAATGACAAAAAGTATTCTAAAACGCTTAAAAATACAGAATGATCTATCAATTTTAGTGGTAAAACTAGTGCGTTGGCACATGTTTTTTTCAGATCCTGATGAAGTGACTTTAAAAGCAGTTCGCCGTACTATCACCAGAATAGGTAAAGATCAGATAGACAATTTACTTAATTTACGTGTCTGCGATCGTATTGGTACAGGTAGACCTAAAGAACAACCCTTTCGGTTCCGTAAATATAAAGCGATGGTAGACGAAGCTTTAAGAGACCCACTTTCAGTAAAAATGCTTAATATATCTGGGGATAAAATTATGGAAATTACTGGGGAAAAGCCCGGGAAAAAGATAGGATATATACTGCACGCACTGATGGAAGAAGTGTTAATTGACCCCAGCATAAATACTGCAGAAACCTTAGAAAAAACCGTGCTTAAATTAGTGAATAAAGATGAGGAAACATTAAAAATCATGGCTGAAGCTGGAAAAAATAGTTTAGAAGAAGAAGAAAACTCAATTCTGAAACAAATAGCTAGACAGCATAAAGTTGGATAGTGAAAAAACACATACACTGAAAGCAAAAAAGCAATAGTACTTAAAATAAGTTTGCATTAATAATCAATAATAGGGCAATGATACAGGAATTTTGCGCATTACTGATGAAGTAAGATGTTAAGAAAGTATGGGACACTTCTGTATAAAAATATAACCTGAGTCGCAATCTGTAGAACAGTGAAAAGTTGGGGGGGGTTAAAATACCCAAAGAAATTCGCAAAACGAGCAGGTCATGTAAAATATACTTTAATTTGAGTCTTTATATATATCTGTTTCATTATGTATACAGATATAAAAATAGTTGTTTCACAGAAAGTAAAGCTTATATTGGTTTAGAAAATTAAGATACTTCAATGTAAATTAGCATAAATTTTATATTTAATGGATTAAATGTCGTTTCATAACACAATAATTTTAATATTTATCCGATATCTAACGTCCACCTCGCTTTGTCCACCATCAAATGTGCATCGCATGAAAAGTCGAGGAAATCATCGCGTTTTTGCTAGCTAAGAATTCGGATACGCCGAAACTTTATTCTTTATCCATTCATCCCAGCTCTAGTTTCTGAACTATTTTCTTATCGATACTATTAAGTCAAACCGGTTTTAGTATTCTACGATGATAAAGTATAGATTAAGACGTAAACTAGAGCTGGGGCGTTTCTGAAACAGGGCAAGTAAACAACCTACAGAACAGTACCGAGATTTAATCAATAAATATTTACAATAAGGTCATATTAAATTTGAAATCACTAAACATGCATCTATTAAAACATTAAAAAAGGCCTGGAGGGATCGGAAGCTAATCGTCTAGGTAAACTCGATTGGCTACCGGCCTCTCCAGGCCTTTGTGGAGCATATTTGAGGCGGTCAGCCTCAGGTTGGTTATCAATTTTTGATTTCCATATATATTTGCTCCAGATTATATTGGTAAAGCTTTATTGCTTTTATGTGTAAGTCATTTGTACATAATTTGCTTTAGTTTGTTATTAAGCTGTAAGTTGCTACCGGGAGATAAATCGCTGTGATTTCTCTCCCTGTTACAACTTACCGCTTTTCTCAAACCTGCTTTACCTTTATAGGTGGGATGTTATGAACGTAGAGTTGGAGGTATTACTCTCTATTGTTGAATGTACTTTTTAAGAGAGACTTTTCGGTCTCTTACTTGCCCTCTTTGGGCCTACTAGTATAGTATGTCCTTTACAAAACCTTGTAAAGGACATACTTGGGGATAACTGTGGATAAACAAGTTTAAAGTGTCTTTTATAAGTTTCATATGTCCTTTATGTTATTTCGTTTAAGTTTCCTGTACCTTATTTAATATTTAATACTGGAAGTGTGAATACGGATTAGATTTTTAATCCTGCTATATGTACAGAAACAGGGCAGTGATCACTGCCCATAACTTCATTATGAATTCCTACTTGCTTAACCAATGAAGACAGAGAATCGCTTGCTAGCACATAGTCGATACGCCAGCCAATGTTTCGGTCTCTGGCACCACCTCGTTGCGACCACCAGCTATATTTTACTTCATCTTTTTTAAGATATCGAAAAGTATCAATAAATCCGCTGTTAATTATGTTGTCAAATCCGGTTCTTTCTTCTGTAGTGAAACCTTTTTTGCCATGATTTTCTTTAGGGCGCGCAAGGTCTATCTCGTTATGTGCCACATTAAAATCACCGAGGGCTATAACGGGTTTTGTTTTTGACAGTGTCTTTATGTGATCAAGAAAAGCCTTATCCCAACTTTCTCTTATGGATAATCTACTGAGGTCATCTTTAGCGTTAGGTGTGTATACATTACATACATATGTATGTGCAAACTCCATGGTTATGATTCGACCTTCATTAGTTAAGTCTCCGTAATTATCAGATAATTCGTATCTTTGTTTAATATCTGGCATAAATCCTACATGTACTTGTTCCGGAGTATACTTACTCATTATCATTGTGCCGGAATAACCTTTTCTTTCAGCTGAACACCAAAATTGTTCATAATTTGAATTGTTCATATCAACCTGCTCCTGCGTGGCTTTTGTTTCCTGAACACACAATATGTCCGGATCGTGTTTATCTAAAAAATCATCCCAGGCACCTTTTTTTATAACAGCCCTAATACCATTCACATTCCAAGAATATATTTTCATATCCAATACTATAGCAGATAAGAAAACCCGCCTTCAAACTGTGACAATCTTTATTTCTCATGATAAGGTGCTATTAGTGACAATCATTTTTTGTCTTTTCACGTCTAACGAATTCAGATAAAATTATAGTCACGAAAATATCATTAGCTAATAAGTTCAGTGACCTTTTCTGTTATTTAGCACAGACCTACCGAGTATTAAGCCTAATTGATATACAACTTTTAGCCACATAATACAATTTATACTTTTTTATAAATTGTCATCAATCAAACACACTTAGGGATAAGTTAATTACAAAAAATTGTAATGAACTATTCTCATTTAATGTATAAATAAATTGTAAATATATGGATACAAAACCGGAAACACCAAACGAATCAGAGTTTAATGAAGATAAGCTATCAAAAAACCAAAAAGAGGTCTCTTCCACAAAAAACAGAACCGTTCCTTTTTTATTGGTTGTAACTGCAATAGTGGTAGTATTGGTTGCTATAGCACTAACAACCGATAGAGGAGGAAACCTATTAAGTAACTCGATTGACTTAAATGGTTTAACGGGGAGTGTGGGAGACTCGATTGCTTTGGTCAATGATGTACCAATCACCAGAGAACAAGTAAATGAAAACTTGATGCAAATCTCTCAGGGTGGAGCTCAGGCTGGTTTTGATTTAGAGGACCCAGAAGTTAGAACCTATTTTGAACAGGAGGCCTTAAATATTTCTATTAACAACGAATTGTTACGGCAAGCGGCATCCTTAGAAAAGGAGAAGCCTACTGAAGAGATGATAGAAAGTGAAATTCAAAACTTAATCGCAGAATTTGGTGGCGAAGAGGTATTTATTTCCGTGCTCGAAGATAACAACTTAAGTATGGAAGAGTTACGTGAAAGTATTTCTGAACAACTTATGGTTCAATCCTACATAGATGCCAACACTGAAGTTTCAGCTGTGGAAAGAAGTGACATAGAAAATTTCTATGCGGAATTACTTAGCAACAACGAAGGTGATGATTTTCCCGCACTAGAAGAAATCGAACTCATGATAGAACAACAACTAATGACACAAAAACAACAAGAAGCGGTTGGTGATTTATTAGAAAGACTGCGGTCTGAAGCTTCAATCGAAATCTTGTAAATCTACTCTAACTGTTTTTTGAACTCTTTACATTTAGATTAAGAATAAAATAAAAAAAATAAACGACCACCGAACCTGAACACGGTGGTCGTTTTCTGTAAACATCCCTTAGCAATATCGGAGCGTCAGCAATGATTAGAAATTTTACTAGCTAAAGTGCTCGCCGTTGCGGGTACCTATTTTATCAGTCTCACACACCCCGGCTCTAATTTCAGAAATAATTTATTATCAATACTATGAGTCTAATCTGGTTTTAATAATTTGCCATGGAGTATAAATAAACATAAAAACCAGAGCCGGTTACCCTTTGCTGACAAAGTGCCCCGTTCCTATGTCAAAGCACTTTATCATTAACACCCTGCACTCTTACTGAGTGCGGGTTTAAAGATGAAAGCATAGGAAGATATGAGGCACCGTTCGTAAATTCATCACATGTTAGTTTAAATACTTAAACGTATGGCGCACACTGTAAACGTAAGTAATAAAAAAGTTTATGTTCCTTAAGTATAGATTTTTGAAAAAGAAAAAAATTTTCTTTTATTACTTTTTCTCAAATCTGATTCGAGAAAAAAAGAAGATTTAACTGACACTAATTATAGCTTAGCATCATGTCGAAAAAAATATCTTTCTTAATTAAAGTTCATGACTAAAATATATTCGACTCTTGCTTCCTCATTATGAAAAAAATTAGGACTTACGCGTTTGGCGAATTTCTTTGTTGCTTTCGTCACTCAAGCCTTTCATCGTACCACCAAGTACGCCTCACCCAGCTATAGTTCCGGTAAACATTTATTACTAACGTAATAAACCAAAATCGTTTTTGTCAGTCACGAAAGAATATAAATGATCACGGAAACCGGGGCTGGGTCAGCGCCTCGAACTTCATCAGAAACGCGTAAGTCATGAAAAATAAAAAACTGAGATTTACCAAATTTCAATTTAATTTTGACTATGAAATTTTTTATGTACCTCTCGCAAGTGTGTGTCAGTAACATGAGTATAAACCTGAGTAGTAGCTATATGAGCATGACCCAATAAAGCTTGCACCGACCTTAAGTCGGCTCCGTTGCGCAACAGGTCAGTAGCAAAACTGTGACGAACGACATGTGGTGTGACTTTTCTAGTTATCCCGGCTTTGATCGCCATACGTTTTAAAATCCTTTGGACGGTACGAGGTGTCAGACGTAAAGATGTCTGATCGTTTTTTGAAGTTGATTTTCCATGACGGACAAACAAAGCGTCATCCATGTCTTTTCTATTTTTAAGATAAGCATCTAAATATTTTTTTGCATTTGCCGACAAAAATACAACTCTCACTTTTTCACCTTTACCACGTACCGAGAACTCATCTTGAGATAGGTCAACGTCATCAATTGATAAACTACAAAGTTCGGAAACTCTTAAACCGGTTGAAAATAATAATTCCAATATAGCCCTGTCCCTCAGACCTATCAAACTATTTGTATCAGGTGCGTTCATCAAACGCTTTAGCTCTTTGTTACTTATAAGGTCAAGCGAACGATCTGATACTTTTGCTAACTCTATTTTTTCGGGAGATAAACAATTGATCCCTCGCTTACGCATAAACTTTAAAAATGATCTGATGGCTATTAGATAATAATTTTGAGTACGTCGTTTCATAACCTCTAGTACTCCATCCCTACTTGAAATCTTTTGACGATTCAGATGAAGACGAAAATCACGAACATTCTTTTCAGTAATGTCAGAGGGTAGTTTCACCTTCGCATGAGAAAAAAAACGACTCAGGTAACGGTCGTAATTTTCGACTGTCTTTACACTACGTCCTTTCTCAATCTCAAGATATTCTAAAAATTCTGTTTTTAGATTTAATAAATACATCATAGTTAGTATAACACCACCCATAGGTTAACTGCACAAACAAATTGTCTGTAATTGTTTCGCAGTCAACTCATGGCTTCTCATATATTTGAGATTAAATAAAGTTAAATATGTTACATGAAACACCTGTTAATATTTAAATTTAGTCCTATGATATATAATTGTGAAACATTTAAAATATGTTTAAAAATAAAGTATTATCGCGATGAAAATAGTTTCACCAACCAAATGTGTTAGCGTAAAATGCTTTAAGTTTGGTCAGTTAGATTAACGGTGGTGCTGTATGGTTGCAAAATATTTTTTTTATGATATAGTTAAAAAACCTTCGCAAACATATTATCATAATACGTCAGTTGTTGTGAGTATCTACACAGACAGAAGACATCCTTAAAAAATAAACATGTTAAGTAAGACAAAAAAAAGTAATGCGATAAAAAGTAATCAACGGCATGAGAATGATTCCGGTTCTCCCGAAGTTCAGGTATCATTACTCACCAAACAAATTGAGGAGTTGGCAAAACATCTAAAGAAACATAAAAAAGATTTTCATTCTCGCAGAGGACTTTTACAAATGGTTGCTGATCGTCGTAAACATTTAAAATATCTAGAGAGAAAAAATAAAGAGGCTTATTTAAATCTCATAAATAAGCTTAAACTAAAAAGATAACATTCGATCAATGATTTCTACTGATGTCTTGATTGGTTCCACAAAAGTGTTGTGTCTTTTGTTTTGTTTGTAAGAAATCAGTATGACCAGTTTGTTCAATAATTGAACCCTGTGTTAAAATCTTAGTGGTTATATTTTGTTACTTACATGACTTACGCGTTTCTGATGAAGTTCGAGGCGCTGACCCAGCCCCAGTTTCCGTGATCATTTATATTCTTTCGTGACTGACTAAAACATTTTTTGGTTTATTACGTTAGTAATAAATTTTTACCGGAACTATAGCTGGGTGAGGCGTGCTTGGTGGTACGATAAAAGGTTTGAGTGACGAAAGCAACAAAGAAATTCGTCAAGCGCGTAAGTCCTGACTTAAATTATTTTGAAATTATGACCTACCAAATTTTTATTAAGTAAATTATTTTAATTTGTTTCAACAAAAGATTTGTTTGACGTTTTCGTTGCAAGTAAATAAACCTTTTAAGTTTTTCAGATTCTAGTAGCCAATTTGCTCAAAGTTTACATATCTAAAAAAATTTATTTCGCAACCAGTACCACATCAGAAACTCAGGTCTCATGTATAGAAACAAATCAACAAAAATTTACAAGTATTGATGGATAAATCTAATTTCAAAATTTTATCATTTAAAGAAACGTTGTATTAACAAAATATAAACAATCTCATGACTTACGCGTTTCTGATGAAGTTCGAGGCGCTGACCCAGCCCCGGTTTCCGTCATCATTTATATTCTTTCGTGACTGACTAAAACATTTTTTGGTTTATTACGTTAGTAATAAATGTTTACCGGAACTATAGCTGGATGAGACGTACTTGGTGGTACGATGAAAGGTTTGAGTGACGAAAGCAACAAAGAAATTCGTCAAGCGCGTAAGTCCTGAATCTGAGAAAGTGTTATCGTATATCCATAGCTATATAAATAAAAATTTGGAATGAAATGAATTTGCATAAAATGCTTCCAATAAACAAAGTTATTATCATAAAAAAAATAATTGTAAACACATATGTCCTCAATACAACATCCGGAGCAAAGAGTGGCCGTTTTTATTGACACACAAAATCTTTACCATAGCGCAAAAAATTTATACAAGTGTAAAGTCAACTTTGCAGCCGTTCTTAAAGAAGCTGTTGGTAAACGTAAGCTGGTCAGAGCCATGTCTTACGTGGTTAACACTGAAAGCGGAGAAGAGCAACCTTTCTTTGAAGCAATGGAAAAAATTGGAATCGAAATAAAAACCAAAGACCTTCAAATATTTTACGGTGGTTCCAAAAAAGCTGATTGGGATGTTGGTATGGCTGTCGATGCAATAAAAATTTCCAGTAAGGTTGACGTAATCGTTCTTGCTACCGGAGATGGAGATTTCATACCCTTAGTTGAGTATATTAAAAGTAAGGGGTGTCAGGTAGAAGCAGTCACCTTTGGTCGCTCTGCATCAAGTAAGTTCAGGGAAGTCATCGATGCCTTCATAGATATTGATGAGAACCCTAATACATTTTTAATAGGTTATAGACCAGCTAGGCGTCAAAGAAGGACTAGAAACATTTCTGTTCGTTCGCAGAAAAATAGGGAGCCGGAAACGGAATAAGACTACACTCTGGTGTAATCCATAAGAGCGATTATACAAATCTCCATCCACTAGATACTTAATATCTG
>SKGH01000071.1 GCA_007117575.1 Candidatus Kaiserbacteria bacterium
AACACTCGACCTCGGAAGCGACTTGGTGGTTTGACCCCTTGTGAGGTATTCTATCAGAAAACAGGTGTCATCCTATATCCCGAGAGACCTGAGAGTGTTGCATTATTTGTTTGAATCTAGCGTAAAAAAATTTGACATTATTTCTGTTAGTGTTAGAATGCTACAAGCTTTTGATTTTCGTGTAGGGCTTCACGAGCTGCAGACGGACCTGACTGAAAGATGAGGATCGTTTGGACCATTATCACCTGCACCGCTTTACCCTCGCGAGAATAAATCTCGCCTACTAAAAAAATAAAATGAATCATACAAATCAACGGACTAACCGTGACGCTTCAACGCGACGCGGTCGCTTTACAAATACCACAACCAGACCGAACAGATCTCGCTACAACAGTAGTCGGACCGGCGGTTTTTCCGGTTCCGGAAGAAGATTTTCCAACAAAGGTGGCTCTAGAGGAAACGGAAAAAATAAACTTTCTTTTGATCCCACATTGTTTATAAATCAAAACCCGTCACAGATAGTTGAAGAAAAATATGTTGCCGAAAACAAATTCTCTGATTTCAATTTTGACAAGAAACTAAGCGACGGTTTAAACAAAGCAGGATTTACCACTCCTTCCCCCATACAAGACAAGGTTATACCCCATATTCTAGCCAAACGTGACGTAATAGGCTTGGCTGAGACCGGTACGGGTAAAACCGCCGCCTTCTTGTTACCACTTATTCAACACACCCTTAATGACAGACAAAGACTTACTTTAATACTAACTCCCACTAGAGAGTTGGCGATTCAAATTAGTGAAGAATTACGCAAGTTTACCTATGGACAAAATATCTATTCCACCGTCTGTGTTGGAGGCGTTAACATACGCCCTCAAATAAACTCTTTGAAGAGGAAAAACCATTTCATAATCGGCACTCCGGGGCGAGTACTTGACCTTATGGACAGAGGCCACTTAAAAACGGCAAAGATCAGAACGGTGGTCCTTGACGAAGCTGACCGTATGTTAGACATGGGCTTCATCAACGATATGAGGAAAATATTGGAAAACACACGCTCTGATCGTGAGACACTTTTCTTTTCCGCTACCATGTCTCCGGCCATAGAGAAACTGGTGCACGATTTTCTTCGTGACCCGATTACCATTTCGGTAAAAAAGAAAGACGTGACCAACAGCATTCGCCAAGATGTAGTACGCTATCAAAGTACACATAAATTCAATACACTTTTGGCTCTACTAAAGACTCCCGCCTGTCAAAGAGTTTTGGTATTCGGTGCCATGAAACACAGTGTTGAAAAATTAAGTCGTGAGTTATGTCAGGTAGGCATAATGGCTGAATCCATTCATGGCAATAAATCCCACGAACAACGACAACGTTCGTTAAAAAAATTCAAAAACGGTCTGGCAAATGTACTGGTGGCAACCGACGTCGCGGCTCGGGGTATACACATCGATAACGTTACGCACGTTATCAACTATGACCTTCCAAATACTTTTGAAGACTATGTGCACCGTATCGGGCGCACCGGACGCGCTACCAATACCGGCATAGCTCTCAGTTTCGTGCCCCAATAAAACAAGTCCGAGGTCAAACAGACAAGCTTCACCTCTGTGTCTAATTACCGGTGTATGCGTTTTTTATTTTGTTGTATAATACCCCTAAATGAAGACAGTCATTCTCTTAATATTAGGCCTTATACTTCTACTAATGATTAACACTTACCTTTCCTAACCAACACAATGGTCCACCTGTAACCATGCTAACCTACCTAATAACACTTATACTCATCACCCTTTCCGCTTGCTTCTCCGGCTTAACTTTAGCCTTTTTTACCCTCCACACCTCCTCACTTCGTCGCAAAGCCAAACTGGGTAACGAAGAAGCTAAACTCATATTGCCTATAAGAAAACAAGGCAATCGACTACTTACCACTCTTCTTTTGGCCAACGTGGCTGTAAATGCCATACTGTCGGTCTATTTGTCACAACTGGCTTCGGGTATAATGGCCGCTTTAATGGCAACAGCTCTTATATTTATATTTGGTGAAATTCTCCCCCAAGCGGTATTTTCAAGATACGCCCTTACCGTCGGCGCCAAAGCCACTCCGTATATTAAATTTCTTATGTGGCTTTTCTTCCCCATCACTTGGCCCATAGCCACTCTGTTAGACCGTTTGTTGGGAGCCGAAATGCAAACCATATACTCAAAAAGAGAATTAATGGAAATCGTTTCCGAGCTGGAAGACTCAAGCCACAGCAACATTGACGCCGACGAAGAACGCATAGTACACGGCGCTTTGCAGTTCTCGCACACCAAAGTAAGAGACGTCATGACTCCAAAATCACAAGTAATCTCACTTGAGGAAAACATGCGCCTGGACCATGAACTGATAGACACCCTGATGGAGCACTCCTTCTCTCGCTATCCGGTTTATAGTGGAAACCAAGACAATATAGTGGGAATTCTATTTGTGAAAGACCTGATAGCGGAAACTGATGACCGGATGATAAAAGACATGAGCGAAGCTTTTGACACACGCCTACTCTCAGTCACACCCGGTGACATGCTTGATGTCGTACTGGCAAAAATGCTGAAACAAAGACAGCACCTTGGTATAGTGCGTACTAGAAATGGTCAATATGTGGGAGTTATATCTTTAGAAGACATCATAGAAGAAATAATCCAGCTGGAAATAGAGGACGAGACCGATCATCCATGACAACCGACCCCCTACCCAAACACCTGACTATTGATAAATCAGTTGGCGAGACACCCTTAGAGGCGCTAGAGCGTTTACGCGCCACCGACCCAAGACTTAAAGACCTGCCTATGGCTTACGCCGGCAGACTGGACCCGCTTGCCTCGGGTCGTCTTTTAATTCTTATTGGAGACACCTGCAAAGATCAGGAACATTACCACGCTTTTGATAAAGAATACCAATTCACTGTCTTGCTGGGTGTCTGTTCTGACAGTGAGGACGTACTTGGCATGATAAAAACAGATGAAAAAATACCCACCCCCTCAGTGACTGAAATAACTGAAGTGACCAACTCACTGGTTGGCGATATCTCTTTACCTTATCCCGCCTACTCAGCTAAAACCGTCAAGGGTATCCCTCTTCACACTTGGGCTGTTACCAACAAACTGAATGAGATAGAAATCCCCTACCGGAATTCACACATCTACAAACTATCGGTATTAAACATCACGCACCTGCTCGGCTCACAACTGACCGACATCGCTATGAAAAAAATAGACTCTATACCGGAAGTGAAAGACCCACGAAAAAAGCAGGGCAACAACTTCAGAAGAATACCTATTAAAAAAGGCTGGGAAGATTTTAAAGCCAAACATTCTAAAGACCGGTTCACCACCGTAGACCTTAACTGCGTCGCCTCCTCCGGAACATACATGCGTTCCTTGGCTCGTGAGATAGCAAAAAGACTGGGTACCGTCGGTCTTGCCCTTCATATACACCGTAGCCGTATCGGAGTATGTCACCTTGTAGGTAAAGACTTGGTATGGGACAAAGAACTTTAAGTTAATAACCTAACCTCTCTCCTCCTTCAAAGTATTGTACTTTTCAATGTACGCGCCGGCGGTCAAAACAAACTCCGCGTGACTCCAAATAAGCGGAGCTGTGGACAAATGGGCTCTGGTATCGGGGTGCATCTGCTCCGACAAAACACCACCAACGGTAGCGTGTCCGCATGTCCATTCCAACAGGTCACGCGCCGGGTCTAGGTCGGTCAGTTTCTTAGCCCGCATTATGTGGTATTGAGCCATCCAAAGACTGGTTATCACCCACGGGTTGGGTGAAGCGGAATCACGCATTTTATAATAAGAATCATTTTGATAACGCACGTAACCCTCGCTGGCAGACAAAACTCGCAGGGTTTTCTCCACCGTTTCATAAGCAGTAGTGACTCTCACGTCATCTACCGGTAAAACTCCAAAGTATATGGGACCAAAAAAACTACTCATGTCTACCGTCCTATCGTACTCCGGCTCCCTATCGTCTCTGACTCTTATCAACTTTATGAACATACCCAGAGAAGGGTCGTAAAGATGTTCCAGTATACTCTTTTGCATCCTACCCGCCACCGCTCCGTAAGTACGAGCCGGCTCATCCTTGCCCAACATACCGGCAAATTGTTCTGCGGCGCTAAGAGCACCAAAAACCGCTGACGCGGTATAAGTGGAAATACCGAATTTCTCTTCCCACAAATCGTATGAGTTTTTTGGTAAACCAAACTCCGGCTCTATAAAATCGACCATGAAATTGGCGGCCGGCTCAATGAAAGTGTTGTACATCGATTCAATATACTCCAAGTCACGGGCTTTTTGATAATGTTGCCACAACATATACAGGACCAAGGCTGTTTCATCTTCTTGAATGGGAAGCTCCGCCTTCCCTTCTATCATCCACGGGTGCCAAGAACTACCCAAAACTCCATCAGACCTGTATTTATGCATCAAATAACCACCTCTCTCCAAACAATCTCGGGTAAATTTAAAAAACATTTTAGCCGCGTCTAGATAGCCGTTTTCATCCAAGGCGTGAGCGATTATCGCCCCGTCTCTTGGCCATACATAGGCGTATGTATCACGTCCATGATGAAGCATGTCCGTATCACTGGAGGCTATGATACCACCTCTATTGTCGCAATGTACTCTGATAGTGGTCAGTGATCTTTTATACAAAGCCTGCAAAGGTCCCGGCAACAGCGATATGTCACGATCCTCTTTTCTTATCCACGCCTTCCAGTACCTCTCAGCCGATTTTATTAAAACTTCCGGAGTCTCCTCAATCACTCTGGCATGCAAGTCGTGCACTTCCGCCACTGAAGCACCGCAGGTGATGTAGTACATAACCTCGGTTTCTTCACCCGGCGTGAGAGTAACACTTACTGCTATAACTGAGTCAACCGAACCATGTTCAACCGGATTTTTCTGCAAAAAGCCGTCCTCCGCGTCAAGATAAGTACCCTCTTTACCTTCAATGCCAAATAAGCCTATGTTGTATTCTTCAAACTGCCTGTTGCCATGATAGGCATTTACCAAAAAGACGTCCGTGCCTTTGTAGTGAATTATGGCATTAACCCTAGGGTCAAAAAAACCGGTATCGCCCCGCCTTGACTCGGCTATTCTGAATTGTTGCGAAAACATGAGCTTAAACTCTCGCGCTTCTTCAGCTTCATTCTTTAGTGTAAATTTACGCAGAAAAATATTGTCCTCATTATGTACGGCATCCATACTTCCCAGAGTCATCTGGTGAGTTTTGTTGTGAGCACTCATGCAACCTATAACTGACTCCGGACCACATCCCACCACCACGTCCCAAGTAGGGTCTTCCAACCAACGCATGGCATCATCAACATAAACACCTATCCTATGCACGTAATTACCACTGGCACCACTCACGTGGTTGCTGTGCCCGACGTAAGGGTAGTAGAAATCGCGGACCTGACCCAAACGATCCAGCCCCACTAAAATATTGCCATTACCTAAAGTTGCCGCGCGTGACATAAAGATAAAATAAATTAAATGCGATAAGTTCGTAAATGACGCACCACGACAGTGCGAGCATCTTTCGGCGCACTTGCTTTCCTTAGGTCTTGAGCACATTCAAAATCCATCAAGACCGCCTCCACCCACTCGGCAAAATCATTCTTCTCCTCATTTACATGATAAAAGAATACCGAATCATCCATAGACGCCAAAGCCATCTGTAACTGGTTTAAGTCTGCCAAGATCTGACCATCAGTGGTCCAAAAACATTCCTCACCATCAGCGCACACTAAAACTTTTTCATTTTTCGAGACCGCTTTCTTTGCTTTGGTAGACTTACTACTACTCTTTCCGGCTTTTGTCGCGGTCTTTTTAGTCGTGGCTTTTTTGGCGGTACTTTTTTTAGCTACAGACTTGGTAACACTTTTTTTGGCGGAACCGGTTTTTTTAGCCGCCGTTTTTTTTACTGTTGTTTTTTTTGTAGGCATGGTTTTTATTATTAAAATTATGTTAAATAACACTACTGACACTGATCACGTTTGACTCTCACTTAAGCGCACTAGTTATCCTTGCGACCAAACAAACGTTTCGCCACTCCTATAACTCTAGCACACTGCGCGCGAAGCCACCCTGCAAACCTTTGCGTAAACCCTGCCACCGACTCATCGGGTTTGGGTTCCGGCGCCGGCTCAGTCTCTAAAGCGGACTCTGCTAAAGATGAAGTGTCTGTCTCTGAAACTTCTAACTCCTCGACTACAAACTCGCCTTCACGCTTTACATCTTTTTCGGCGGTTTTGGCGGCCCTTTTTTCTTTAGCACCTTCCACCCTAGACGCTACCCTTAATTGTAAATCACTTAAGGCATTCATAAAAGCCACATAAGCGTCATATGGGGATTGGTAAGGACTGAAATAAGCGTGCACATCACCGTCTGCTGACCACTTGGTACACATATAGTAAAAATGATCAGAAGTGGTCAAGCGTCGCCAATTCTCTATCAAAACCTCATCACCGCTACTAAGCACGTCTGACTCCATGGCAAAAGTGGCGGAAATGGCGTCACGCTGTATATCGTTCCCCACCCAAGCAGTAAGGTCTCGGTCTGTGTCCGCCCACGTTAAGACCGAAGGCACGTCTATCTCTCCCACCGCGTCGTAATTAGCTACAGTCTCACTGGGAGTACAAAAAGTGGTGTCCGGATGTTTAAGTAGGTACTCAGGCAATGACCGCATAAAGTTGAAGATGCCGGTATCTTCCCACTGATGTTCACCAAAGGTCTCATAGTCCATGAACAAGTTTATGGTGTGACCATTTCCATGGTGAGAAAGTACCCAATCGGCATAAGTTTCAGCCGACAAAGGCCAACTACTCCACTGACGATTACCAAAGCGAAAGGCCACATCGTCAGATAGTTTGTAATTCTTCAATAGTACTTTTATCTTGGAACAACCAACCGGACGATAGAGAAAATTAGGACTTCGCCAACCCAAGATAGGGTCCCAACCTTCCGCCATTATGCCTTCATAGTCATTGTCCTCACACCACTTAGCCAAATCGTTTCTATACGAAAGCTCGGTGTTGCGAAAAACTTTTGGTGTTTGCCCGAACAAACTTTCTATCTTGGCGCGATGTTGGTTGACCTGCCTTTCAAACTCAGGAACGGAATAGAAAAACGACAAAGAGTGATGATAAGTGTCCGCCAATATTTCTACTCTACCACTAGCGACCAGCTCTTGAAAGCTCTCCAACACGTCCGGAGCGTATTCCTCAAACTGATCTAATACCGTACCCGAAAAAGAAAGCGCGAAACGAAACTGGGGATGATCATTAAGCATATCACGCAAAAGGTTGTTCATTGGTCGGTATGACTTGTTGGCAACCTTATCGATGATGCGTCTGTTATTTAGATCATTATGCCCCTCTTCATTGAAATACTGTTCATCTTTACCAATATCAAAAACACGATATCGCTTTACGCGATAAGGTTGATGTACGTGAAAATAAGGACAAACAGTCAGCATATTATTTTTTTATCAAACATATTCATTATTCTCTCATAAAGGTCACGCATTTTATAAGCCGCTGTTTGCCATGAAATACGGTGGAGTTCATGACCACCTTCAGCCACCAACTGCCTTCTCATGACGTCATAACGCAAAGCCGACAAGATCTGGTTTGCCATCTCCTCCACGTCCCAAAAATCTACCTTAAGAACATGAGACACCACCTCTGACACCCCTGACTGCTTAGTTATTAAAGACGGGGTGCCGTGTTGCATGGCCTCAAGCGGTACCAGACCAAAAGGTTCCGACACCGAAGGCATGACCACCAAATCGACACTTTGATACATACGGTCACGCTCTTCATACCACAAAGCGCCGGCAAATATGAAGTTGGAGGACAGACCGAGGGTGGCGACTTGATGCATTATTTGAGACTCCATATCTCCCTTCCCTGAAACTACAAACACTACGTTTGGATCATAATCAACCACCAACCTGGCCGCCCTTACCAAATGGTCTATGCCTTTTTGTATGGTAATTCGACCGTGATAAAGTACCACTTTTTTACCCGCCTCTCTCAACTTCTTTAAAGTAGGTTCGTGACGTTTAGGTACTTGTGTATCACAGCCATTGTGTACCACTTCTATCTTCTCCGGAGCTACGCCGTGCTTGTTTACCAGTATGCTTTTCGTATAGTTACTAACCGCTACAATACGGTCTGCCTTTTTAAAACATTCGCACTCAATGCGATATATTTCCGGATCAATATTGTCGCTGGCAGCTTGATCAAAAGTGGTGGCGTGTACGTGTAAAATAAGTGGTTTGCCTGACACATGTTTGGCCGCCACTCCCGCCAAATAAGCTGTCCAGTCATGGGCGTGTATGATGTCAAAATCTTCCTCCTTAGCGATGACCATGGCTTTTTGCGCGTAGATACGTACTTCATCCAATAAAGCCCGCGCATACAAACGCTTACCGGTAATGGCGTCAAAAACATCTACCATGGTGGTTGAGTCTCCATAAGGCACCAGTGAAGAAAACACCTCACGTATCTTTATAGATTTAGAACGGTCAGCAAAAATAAAGCGTGGCGCGCCGGCTACTTTTTGAGATTTTGGCAACACAAACACCACCTCAACGCCCGCCTGAACGAGCTCTCTGGTGAGACCTTGACACGCTATACCAAGTCCGCCGGTTGTTTCTGGAGGGAAATCCCATCCAAATGTAAGTACCTTCATGAGTTTGGTGTTACCTTTGAAAATCAGGTATACATTGAGATTATATCATGCCTATACACTTTCAATCCAATACCCACTGTTCATTTGTGCATAGCTGTACCTCCCAAAGCCTATTTACCTAAAACTCCGGTTTACCCGACGCTCTCCTGAACAAGAAGTATCAAAAACTATCCCTACACACACCACACACCCTCATCCACCGCCCTCACACACCACCCTCAACCCTTAACACAAACACCTGCATGTTACCCTTTCAGAAGATTCGTAGGCAAAAGGACAGGCAAAATACAAAACACAAAAAAAACGCATCTGCGAAAGAACATATTTGTAAATACGTCTAACAAATACACCTAAGTTATTGACTTAATGAGTCACTACTGCTATATTCTAACCACTATGTCACAAGAAAAACTAATAAAAATGGTTTCAGACGGAGACGCCAACGGCGTCGGTAAGGGTCATGTCTACTACACCACTTATAACAACAAAAACAAAAAAGACCCTAGCAAAAAGTATCAAGCTAAAAAATACAACCCGGTAGCACGCACCCACACTGTATACAAGCAAAAAAAGAAGTAGTTTCAGGACTTAAGCGTTTCTGATGAAGTTCGAGGCGCTGACCCAGCTATAGTTCCGGTAAACATTTATTACTAACGTAATAAACCAAAATCGTTTTAGTCAGTCACGAAAGAATATAAATGATCACAGAAACTGTAGCTGGGTGAGGCGTACTTGTTGGTACGATGAACGGTTTGAGTGACGAAAGCAACAAAGAAATTCGCCAAACGCGTAAGTCATGAGTTTAAAGACTTTTTGAAAATATCACCCTTAACTGCATACTGAATAGATGAACAATTTTTCCTGCAACCTGTCCTTAACAAGACCGGATGCGTTATTGATAACCTACTTTGGCAGAAAGTAGTGTGGTGTAGTGTAGTTTATCGCCCTCTCCCTCTACTCCCTACGCACTACCCACCTTTAAAACATCACCTCAAACCGAATCATCTTCCCCTGTCTCTCCCTCATCTACGTCACCGGACTCATCATCTTCCCCACCGCTATCCACCGAAACCTCTTCCTCATTTTCCTCTTCCTCCTTAAGCAACTCCGCCTCTTTCGACACTTCTTCACTTTCCTTTTTCCCTTCAACCTCCCTCACACCTTCAGTGCCGGAAGCGGTATCTGCCTCTATACTCTCGCCCTCCTCAGAAGCACCAGTTTCCACACCTTCCGGTTGCTCATCACTCTCCTTCACTTCATCAACCTCCTCCTCCACTGTTTCTTCCACATTTTCAGTAGAGTCCTCTTCCTTTTTATCTAAAGTATCGCTTACTTGCTCGCCTACCTGCCCCGCTTCACCTTTATCGTTTTCAGCCACTACCCATATTTGCCTTAAAGCCTCATCCACCACCCTACCATCAACAGACAGAACATACCTCACTGTGTAGCGGGCGGTAGTAGAAGTATCTATAGTGACCGAGTCTACCATTGTTCCATCTACAAACGTATACAAGTCCGGAGATTGTTTACGTACGTCATGGACCACCACCCCCATATCTTTATAAGTAGCCCCCGGCAAAAGCTCCACCGTCGACTTACCGAGGAGTGAGAGATACGGCTGTACTGTCTTAGTCTCCGACTTTGTAGTGCCATCACCTACCTCCGGCACAAAAGCGGGAGTATCCGTAACAGAGTCAGTCTGTTCACCTGTTGCTACCGACTCCCGTTCCGAGTCTTTTTCCGCTCGTGGCTCCGGTGCGGGTTTTGGCTGTTCCGCTTCTCTCACAGCAGGTGGAGGGTCGGGAATCCTTTCTCTGGTTTCTGTATGCGGAGGTAAGGTTTCGGTTTTGTCATCTATAAACATACCGACCAAACCCCTGTGTGAAGTAGCGATTTGCTTTTGCGAAACATGACTCTTTTCATAAAGCTGTGCTTTTTGTAGCTGTGTATGTTCTCTATCTACCACCTGTCGCAACTGCGTAGTTACAAAAGCCCCCAAGTCACGGTAGTCAGCCAGCGTTTCCTTACGCACGGTTAAAGTGCGAGTTTTTATCATGTCTTGCCAAACGGAGTCAACAAGAGCAATAGTATACAAGTCGTAGATGACATAAAAAGCGTCCTCATCTTCTGACACATCGACTATCTTAACCGTAGGCGTATAATCATCAAGATCAACACTGACAAGATAAGTATTGTCTATCGCCACCACCCTACTCTCCACCGCGTAAATACGTTCGGGGTTTTGGGCCGCGTAGGTACTGCCTGTTCCCAGTATCGCCAAGCCGAGAGCTATCGGGACGATATTATTATGGGCAAGAAAATTAAAAAATCGGCTCATACTAACTATTATACAGCATAAAAACATCGCTGATAATAGCCATTGTGGGCAAGAAAACAGCAACATCACTTAATACGCATAGCCGTATATGAAACATTCAATACTATATAACGCCAAAAAGTAGTCCGCACTTTCCCTACTAATTTTATCCGTAGTTTGTAACTCTGTATGTACTTAATACCACCTAAGTATGAATTAATACCTGATAAAAAGTCTTTGATCTGAGATTTTCTAAGTACGTCTTCTTGTGCTTTTACTAACTTATTCCACCTATATATATAACCAGACAAAGAAGACCTGGTTCGCTTTGCTACATATCTACGATGCGGTTTAAAAAATTCACCCAGAAATGAAACGCCATATTGATAAGGCTATAAATATGTTTTGTTTGGGTGAACAGTCAATCCCAATCTTTGTTGCAGAAACTCACCAGCTTTAAGTACTGCCTTTTTTAAAAACTCAATATCATTTTGAACCACTACAATATCATCTACATACCGTCCGTAATAGCGACATCCCAATGTTTGTTTCATATAACAATCAAATTCATGCAGATAAATATTTGCAAAAAGTTGTGATGTTAAGTTACCTATCGGAAATCCTTTATCTATATCTGTATAAAATAGACTTTTGGTTTTTGGTAGACCATACCAATCCTGAAATTTACCCTTAATAACACAGTCAGAAACCGGATTGTTATATATAATAAGAAACAACAACCACTTAATAGTTTCTTTATCGAACTTTTTTCCTCGATCATAATATAAGTCTATAATAAGCAGAATTTTTTTGTAAAGAATATGCTTATTCATATTCATAAAATATCCAAGGATATCGAATTTCAATATATAACAATCTGTTGTATAATTCTGAGAACAGGAACGAATGAAATGATCTAAGCGGTTTTTTCCTAATAAACTGTTTGAGGTCTCATCGATGTCCAAAGT
>SKGH01000028.1 GCA_007117575.1 Candidatus Kaiserbacteria bacterium
AAACAGTTTCTTAGTAATAAATGGTTACCGAAACTATAGCTGGGTGAGGCGTACTTGGTGGTACGATGAACGGTTTGAGTGACGAAAGCAACAAAGAAATTCGCCAAACGCGTAAGTCCTGTGACTAATATTGAGTTACGCAACCAACTAAGAGCCCATCCACTAACCCTCCGAGCTCCTAAGATTGCCAAAATTCGTGACAAAAAATTGATAGAATTTTGAGCCATATCGAGATACGGTGAGAAATTATAGCGGTTTTTTGACCGAATTTTGGCAAGCGACGAGCCGGAACAAAGCAAACGAACTTATCTTATTTTTTGTGTAGGGTTAGTGGATGGGCTCTAAGACTTTAAGACCGCTATTTCACCTTCCATAGCCATAACATCTTTACGTTTTAATGTTAGCTTATCCACAGGAGAAACTTGTTTAGCACTTTCCTCTCTTAAAAAAGTATCTAATGCCACGTTGTCATAATTCATCGGAATTACCAACTTTGCTTCCAACTTAACGGATAACTTAGAAGCTTGTACGGCATTGATTACATCACCACCACCAATAGGAACAAAGAGGATGTCAATATCGCCAAACTCACTCAGTATTTTAGATTCTATTTCGGGTGAACCTAAGGCACCTAAAAACACCATATTCATTCCCTCCATACGAACCTGATAAATGGTAACGTAACGATCCATGTTGTCATACTTGGTTTTTACTCCATATCCAATAACTATCACGTCACCAAACTCGTACTCACCGGGACCATTTATCAAGAAAGATTTCTTATCTGCTGACATAACTTGCTGAACGCCGTTAAAATCAGGATGATTCATGCTGACTAAGACCAGATTTGCTGAGAACTTTGAAACTTGCTCCCCTTTTTGCTTAGAAATAGGATCAAACGCCAGTGTCATGTCTCCAAAAACTACTTTAAAATATTGTTTTTTGTGATAAGTAATGACCATAAAATTAATTTAGCCAACAGTATAACGCATATTAATAAAATCCTGAAATAATTATCGTAACTGCCTAAAATTTAAATCAGCAAGCATAAACACATACCAAACCTTATGAACGGAAATTGATAAAATCTACCAAAACTAAAAACTTTACCTTTATCAAGTTTCTGGTATAGTGCGACGAGCTTTATTGAGCTTTTTTATAGAAAACATGTAGTTAATCTTTAGCTTTTTTCTATATAAAAAATTATAAACCGTCTTAAAAAAAGCTAACAACACCAACAAGCATAACGGCCACGAGACACTGTTTGGTGAAACTTTTTAAGGACACAAATCATCAATATTTATGAACACAAGCACAACTGAACCGTCAACACAAAATAACACAGGTTCAAAAATGACGGAATTTATCAGCCAAAGTCCCACCATACCTGTCGAAGGAGAATTGGTCGAGGGTATAGTCAGCGCCATTGGACGTGCGCGCGTATACATCGACCTCCATCCATTTGGTACTGGATACATATATGGTCGCGAATACATGAACGCTCGCGACATACTACGTAAAGTTTCGGTAGGAGATACAGTGGCGGCCAAGGTTGTAGATAATGACAATGAAGACGGCTACATAGAACTCTCACTGAAAGAAGCACGTCAGGCCTTGATATGGTCAGATGCTGAAATGGCAGTTAAAAAAGAAACTGTACTATCTCTACCGGTCAAGGAAGCTAATAAAGGTGGCCTAATCATTGAATGGCAAGGCATAATTGGCTTTTTACCAGCATCACAACTATCTGCCGACAATTATCCCAGAGTATCTGACGGTGATAAAGAAAAAATACTATCAGAACTAAACCTGCTAGTAGGCAAAACACTTAACGTAGTGGTGATTACCGCCGACCCAAAAGAAAACAAACTTATTTTCTCTGAAAAAGGAACGCAAGAAAAAGAAGTTAAAGAAGAGAAAGTGAGTCGATACGAAGTAGGAGACGTGCTTAATGGTGAAATAACCGGCGCGGTTGATTTTGGTGTATTTGTTAAAGTGGAAGAAGGCTTAGAAGGTTTGGTACACATATCGGAACTGGATTGGGGTTTAGTTGAAGATCCTAAGACCCTATTCAAAGTTGGTGACAAAATAAAAGTAAAGGTTATCGAAGTCAAAGACGACAAAATATCATTGTCTATAAAACAACTGCATGAAAACCCATGGACCAATGCCTCAAAGAAATACAAAAAAGACGATCTGGTAAACGGTGTGGTAATAAAATACAATAAACACGGTGCGCTTGCTTCCATAGAGGAAGGTGTGGCCGGACTAGTGCACATATCTGAGTTTGCAAGCGAGGATGAATTAAAAAACACACTCCCCCTTGGAAGTGCTCATGCATTCAAGATCACACTTTTTGAACCCAAAGAACAGCGCATGACTCTATCATATAAAAACGCTCAAAGTACCTAGGTATAAAAACTACTCTACATAACACGGCGATACTTTTAGTAAGTATCGCCGTGTTATGTATTTAAATTCTATCAATTAAATCTGTTCATAGCCACATCAACTCCATCACTTAATACTACATTCAGTATTTCCGCAAAAACCTGCTTTAACTCTTTGAACTTTGTCAATTCATCGGCAGTAAAAGGTTTTAATACAAAATCAGGAACATTAGTTAAGTTATAAACCCTTGCAGAAAACTCTTCGTCTGTTTGTTGAACCCTAGGCTCAATACCAAACCTGATACGAACAAAGTCCTTATGACCAAGATTTTGCATTATTGACCTTACTCCATTATGACCCCCATCTCCTCTGCTTCTAGATATCTTAATAGTACCAAAAGGCAAGGCTAGATCGTCATGCACCACTATAAGGTCATCTGTTTTGACACCTCCCTCAAAAGGAAATTCTTTATACAAACCTCTTACCGCTTGACCGGAAAGGTTCATAAACGTCTCCGGCAACAACGCAACCACCCTCTTTCCACTGTATACACCGTCAGTTACTAGCCCCATACTTATTTTAGAACGATGCCATTGTGGCAACTCATAATGAGATACAAAATAATCTACTAACTCATAACCGGCATTATGTCTAGTGTTTTTGTATTTATCGCCATGATTACCTAACCCCACCAAATATAAAGTATTCATAACTGAATTGTACTATAAAAAGATCAAAAAATAACAATCGCAGGACTTACGCGTTTGGCGAATTTCTTTGTTGCTTTCGTCACTCAAACCTTTCATCGTACCACCAAGTACGCCTCACCCAGCTATAGTTCCGGTAAACATTTATTACTAACGTAATAAAC
>SKGH01000007.1 GCA_007117575.1 Candidatus Kaiserbacteria bacterium
CCACGTAATTCTCATAAGTAGGATGCTCCGCGCTTCCGCCGGCATAACCCGACGTCGCCGTAATAACTCCCGGCACTTTCTTCATATCCGCCTCCACACACCAAAAACACCCTCCGGCTATAAGCGCACTCGCCTTGGCCCGCTCACGCTCTCGCAACTCGTCATTACTTACTCCGTCACTCATTAGCAATCAATATACCATAGACAAACCTTATTCGAATTACCTGTAGTTCAAATCATTATCAAATATTTATACTCTAGCGTTGAAGCGATTAAGAACCTGGAAGATTTCGCCACCTACATCCACTCTCCTTATTATAGGCATTTATTTAAAGATAAATGATAACTGACCCATTTATACTCCAATTTATGACGGAAGAATGAATCTGACCACTTTTGTATATTTTTTGTAAACTTTTACAACTCTGTGATATAATACCGACTGTGGCATCCACCACATTATCACTTAATACTTCATCTATGGCTAACTGCAAAACTAGAAAGGTCTCGACCAAAGGCAAGCCCGGCCCCAAGACCGTCGCCGTCAAATCACACAAACGATCGACACCAAAATCTGGTCGCTGTCGATAAGACTAGCAGGATAAATACCAGCTTACTATTCAGGTTGGCCTAGTGTTTTTTACGATACTCTTCAAATACCTCTTGAAATTTTGTCGTATTATAGTGATTATAAAAAGGCAAGCCAACGATACGATACTCAGTGTTCTCAAAAAGGGTTTCAATCGTACCTTTATCTGCAATCTCTTGCAGAAACTCTTCTTTCCAAGCATCAGCTTGTGCCAAATGCACTCCATTTTCTCTCAACACCTTTGCTATCTATTGGCCATACATAATACTTGTTGTCTTGTTTCTCAGTTTGGCAAGATGGGTGCTCACCGTTTGGTAATACATCACCAAACCCAACAATCTCGTTGTTCTCAACAATAATCGGGTAAAAACAATTCCTTGCGTCAGTTCGCAATGATTCGCCACCCCAATTTCTGAAATTGGAAAAACTGATATCTTCGTTTTCGATCGTCTTATTCCTTATGACTTTTTTGCCCTTAGGTATAACAAATAGTGCATACTCGTGGACATACGAAAAATTAGTTCCCTGCACGCCCCGCGGGTTATGGACGATTGTTATGCAGTGTATTTCGTGCGCATCGAAGATCTCACGAAGAAGTAGCTGTAATGGTGCCTGCTCATTCTCATCAATCGCAACAACCATAACTCCATCTGCTTGCAGAAGCGATCTTGCGACCTCCAACCGATTTCGCATGAACGTGAGCCAGGTAGACTCGTTGAAGTGATTGTTATAGGCAAACGTATTCGAAGGACTATCCGGATTATACGGCGGATCGATGTAGATGAGCTTTACCTTGCCGGCAAAGCGGGCTTTGAGAGAATGGAGTGCGAGGAGATTGTTCCCTTTTATAATAAAATTATCTTTGATATTGCCCTTCTCATCAGTTTTAAATTCCCTGAGCTTTTTTTCTCCTTTTGCATCAACGCGCTTCCAGTTAGTAAAAACTTTCGGCTCTAAAAGACGGTGAATTTGATCGGGTGCGAGAGTTTCGTTCCAAAATACCTCGTCGCGCTTGGCGTCCTCTTTGGTCTGTCCACCTTCAAGCACACAGTCCTTATATGGCCAGTTAAGCACTACATCTTTTTTCTCAGTGATAAACTCATCACCCTCGGCTAGGCCGATCTTGTTCTTAAAAGCAGTGTACGAATCGGGTAAAAATTCTTTGTTGTTTACAAACCGCACAAACCGTTCTGAATCAAAAACAAAAACTTTTTCGACTTCAGTAAAGAATGCTTCTTTGACTTTCTTGTCTGTTAGTAAATGCTTAAGTAAGTCAGGGTCGTTCTTGCGTGCCAACTCTACAATACGGTTGCGCAACAGCTCGCCATCTGCCACCAATCGTGCATCCTGTTCTAGCATCTGCTTCAACTGTGTAAATAATGTGTACTGCATAATAAATCTTACAAATTAGTATACTGAATTCGCTCTTTTAAGAATGGGTTCATTAGTGAGTAGATACCGTCAATATCGTCTCTATGCTCGTGCGTGAGGCGGCCGGCAATGATGGCTGGTGAGACATCGTTTTTCTTGGCAAGAGTGTTTACGGTTGACGCTATTTCTTTTTCATCCCCAACCAATTCATTAACGTCTAATTTCTCTATATGTGGTGTTAGCCATTTATTAGCAAACGCATCGGCTTGCTCTTCTTCCTGTGACCGCTCACCATTCTCAAAGTCGATGTACACATTCTTCTTGCCGTGCAAGAGAATATGCCCGAGTTCATGAAAGAGATTAAACCAAAACTTTCCTTCGTCTTGATTGTACGTGTTAAGCATTAGAAGTACCGTATCACTATCGATCCAGTGTGTCGCCCCTTGGGCAAAGCTGTTTTTCATCTTGGGTGCATACACAAGGACCACCCCACACTCAGCCAAGACTGCCTCGAGCTTGACGACATATTCTTGCCAAGGCTTTTGTGAGAGCTTTTTGATCTCGGTTAGTCGCGCTCGTAGTTGCGCCTTATCAAATGGTTCGACCTTGGTCTTTGTAGCTTTGCGTTTACCTAGCTGCACCCACGCTGCGAGGGTGTACGGATTGAGGTTACTGCGATCATACTTACGAAAAGCAAAGTTCATTGTTTTCTCTTCTACGTACACCAATGAGCCCACCAAGAAAAAACTTTGTAGTGAACGGGTAATCTCTATGAGATTGTTTTTGTTCCACGTCAGTTTCTTGACCGCCCCAAGACGGACAAGTTCTTTGTATGTCTCCCTAAAGTTAGGCAGATGTCGCTCTGCTTCATGGGCTAACCTAGCAACTTCTTCTTGCCTTGCCACCTTGGCATCGTAGTCGTTTTGTAAGTTCATCCAGAATTCCGGCGAAACCGCAAATATCTTACTCAAACGAAAAGCAGTGTTATCAGTGATCGGGTTTTTACCTTTAATGATTTCATTAACAGCTTTTTTGGTCAGACCAACCCGCTCTGCCAGCTCTGCTTGTGATAGTCCGGTATCCAGCAGAAAATCCTCTAGGTGCTCTCCCGGATGAATCGGCTCGGGAAAATCCCACCCTTTATCTGCCGTGTTTTGTATCTGTTTTCTAACCATACTTATTTCTTGTGATAATCTTTTTCTATTTTTATGACAATAAATTCTGTGACCGTCTCCTTTATATAAAATCCCTGCTCATCTTGCCGGCAATCACCGGCTGGTTGGCAAATCAGTCGAGCTGGTCGAGTTTTGCCCTCTAGATCGATAGCGAAGTAGCCTGCCAGATCATTTTTCAAAAAGTGGGCTCGGCCGGTGCTTGGATGTTCAATATCGCGGAAATTCTTGGAAGCTTTGATGGCATTCATCCGCCGAGCAGTGACGCGATTTTGCTGAGCAAGACGCAAGACTGCTTTCTTGTCTTTTTCTGATGACCACTCTATATGCATGATAACAAACCTAGCACAAAATGTAAATTCTGTTAACCCCAAAGGTTAATTACTTTATACTAAACTGACATGATCATTCTTTGTCAAAATCAGATGATGAAGCAGGTGTATACCAAGCAACCGTCCAGCTTCCTTGAGGCGTGCCGTCACTTCCCTGTCTTCCGGTGAGGGTGTGGTGTCTCCTGAAGGGTGATTGTGAGCAACGATTACGCCGGTGGCATTGTGCTCTATGGCAGGAGCGAACACATCTCTTGGATGTACAATTGATGCATTTACCGTACCGACGGAAATATTCTCACGATGGATGAGCTCATTGCGAGCGTTGAGGTACAAGGCGACGAAATGTTCTCGTCTATGGTTTCGTATATCGTGTATTTGTGCGACTGCTTGTTCAATAGTTTCGATTAATGGTCGTCCTGTCTTTTGTGCTTCGAGAATACGTCCACTGAGCGCAAAGGCAGATAAAAGCGTCGAAGCCTTTGCCTCACTGATACCTTTCACTTGTTTCAGATCTTCATAGGTAACATTAAGCAAGACTCGCTTGGGATACTTGCGTAGTATCTCTTCCGCTATTTTTAGTACACTCTTCCCTTTCGTACCGGTTCTAAGCAAAATCGCCAGCAACTCACTATCACGCAGACTGTCCGCACCCTGTTTGAGTAACTTCTCCCGCGGTCGCTCGTGCGCCGGTAGGTCTTTCATTGACATGTTTTAAGTATAACTTGTTATTAACGTAACACATCAATACTATGTGGAGTTTAAATTCAATATCCTGTATCTCAAATGGTACAATCAGGGAAATGATACAAAACAACATCGATTTCACCGACCAGCTTATTAAGGGTAAGATTGCGGAGATCGTCTTCGAGCAGATGATACATCAGACCAAAGGATACACGATACTCGAGTTTGGCTATGAGAAAGTAGTGCGCCAGCTGGCTAATGAGCGTAAAAGTGATGTAGCCAGAGAGACCATTGAAATAGTTCGTCGCGCTTCTGACTTTGCTATTGTCAATGAAAAGACGCACGACATTACATTAGTTGAAGTAAAGTATATGTACCAGATTACTCCAAAGTACGTTAAACAGGTAGCGCAAAACATTAAAAAGTCATGGAAACGAGCAAGTCTATTTATTGTATCGCCTGAAGGTTTTTTCTTTGGTGCTGTCAGTGAGTTGGTGGATAATGGTGGACATATCAAACCATTTCACCACAATCATATACCAAAAAATCGACAGCGAGAGTATCTAGCTTTGATAAATAAATACATCAAATCGGAGTAAACGGTTTACTATCTCAGCTCTACTATTACTCCTCCGGTTGTTGCTCTTTCTTGATCTCTTTTTTTAATTCCTCCACCTCTTTCTCGAGTTTATTGACTTTTGCGACCGCAACGATAGCAAAGACGAAGGTTATGGGGACTAAATATACTAATACATCCATATGTGTGTTTTATAATTTTTAAAGCACCAGACTTCACTATCTTCAACTTAAAGGGTGAATCGTTTGCAAAACAAAACTGATTGTTTAATGAGCAAGCTCCAGTGTCTCTATTGCCACATTAAAGTTCCAGCTTAGGCTAGCAAATTCGTCTCTCGGGTCATTGGAAACAAACTGTACGATACTTTCGTTCGACCAAGCTAGGTCGCGGATCTCTGGCATGAAGTTGCGCCAATCGGTCTCGGTATCGCCCAACACACCTAGGAGGTCTTCACTGTCGATGGTAGCACGCTTCTCAAGGCCAATGACCGAATCAACACTCAGCGCATCCCCAACCGCTCGCGCGGTGTCTAGTGTGTACGCCAGCTGAGCAGAGTCTGGTGACCAAAACAATTCAGAGATGTTGCCGTTGTTCTCAGCCGGTATGAGCTCGATGGTCTCGTCAACTAGTCGAAACAAGCCAACAAACGTCAAAGAGGTCGCAACTGCGTAGTCATGTACTGAGAAAGCAACCAACTGTCCGTCGGGCGAGAGGCTGACTGTCTCGTCAAAGCGACTGAAGCCGGTATGGTCCACTTCCCTCATCTCACCAAAGCTTGGTCGCTCAACAAAGACCTCATCCCAAAACTCTGCTGTCCACGCTTGGAAGGCTTCAATGGTCAACTTAGCGACCATATCATCTCCAGCAAACACCTCAAGACTCTGTCCTTCCCCAGCGATACTGGCAAAAGTGGCTACCGGCGCATCATCTGCAGGTGGCTCAGTAATAACCGCTGGCTCATCTACAAACCACCACCAGCCGACCAAACCTACAACCAGAACCAACGCTACAAATAATACTAAATTTTTCATAACTAAATTTTATATACGTTCACTTTCTATTACTGATTGATCAATACATTATTTCAACTCTTTTTTCATATCATGACCTTGAGTAACAATGCAATGAACTATACGTCTTTCTCTGTGTCATATGGTTTCTCTTTGTCATCTGACTCGTCGGACTTCTTATTAAAGGTATCTGGATTAACAAAGAAAAAGATCGCCCACACTAACCATACCAGCCAAATCGCCTGACCCCACTCTCCTTCCAAGATGCCAGGTAAGGCAAAGAGAGCAAAAAAACTAAATAATCCAAGTAATCTATATGAACTCATGAAAAAACAACTAAGCTTCTAATAGCCTTATAATAGCACTCTTTTGCAGACACCCCACTCGAGAGTGTTTATATTCGGTGGTATTTTGATAAAAAAGCCCGATGTTTTACAAACTCTTGTTGCCAAAGTTTTTTAGTTTAGAAAAGTTTTAGTTTAAAATTTAACACACTCATGACTTACGCGTTTCTGATGAAGTTCGAGGTGCTGACCCAGCCCCAGTTTCGATAACCATTTATTACTAACGTAATAAACCAAATTGTTTTAGTCAGTCACGAAAGAATATAAATGATCACGGAAACTGGAGCTGGGTGAGGCGTACTTGGTGGCCTGTCCCCGAACTCACATTTTGACCATTTAACTCACGTGGTTAAGCTATAAAATTTCTAGAAAAATGCGAGCAATCGAGTTCGGGGACAGACTCTTGGTGGTACGATGAACGGTTTGAGTGACGAAAGTAACAAAGAAGTTCTCCAAACACGTAAGTCATAACACTTTAAACCATCTACCTTTGGAGTAAATGAATGTTTTTTGCCAAACACTTTGCCATCTCTTCCAAATCTTTTTTAACCGTTTCTTCCCCTATAGTAACTCTAATAGCGGAACGAGCGCGAGACACGTCTCTGCTTATGGCGTTCACCACCGCGCTACCTGCCTCATTAGACCCACTCGCGCAAGCACTGCCGGTTGCGCATGCGAAACCGTACCTATCAAGCACCACCACGGCAAATTCACCATCTATGCCGGATATGGAAAAATTTATATTGTTGGCCACTCGCCTGTCTCTGCACCCGTTTAACTCTAAACCGGGTATTGACTCTTCTAGAAATTTTAAACCATGATCTCTAACCAGAGACACTCTCTCACTTCTTTCTTTGTATTCTCTCTGAGCGATCCCTAAAGCTGTTTCCATCCCCACTATCAAAGGTGTGTTCTCTGTTCCACTACGCAACCCAAACTCTTGCCCACCACCCCACACAGCAGGAGACAAAGACAACCCATGCCTATACACCAACACCCCCACACCTTTTGGACCATAACATTTGCCGGCATCCAGAGCGACAATGTCCGCACCCATACTGTCTAAACGACAAGACAGCCACAGTGGTGCCTGCGAAGCATCAACATGGACCACTGCCCGCCGGCCAAACCCTGACTGCTTTTTCCTTAATTGTCGCACCACCTTTCCTACCGGTTGAATAGTGCCTATTTCACTATTAACGAGAGATATAGCCAACAAAACAGTATCTTCAGAAAAAAAGTCTCCCGCTTGCGCAAGGTCTATAAGCCCAAGATTTGTTACCGGCAACATGCGTACTCTTACTCCTTTTTTTGAATAATGCTCTAGCGTCTCAGATACAGACGAATGTTCTATGGGCGAGGTAACGACTTCCATTTGGTCATAAGTTAATCCGGACCTACGTTTGTCTTCCAAAACTCCGGCTATCGCCAAGTTATTGCTTTCTGTCCCTCCTGAAGTAAATATGGTCTGTTCCGGTCGCGTACCTAACAGTTTAGACACCTGTCTACGAGCATTTTCTATAGCTCTTCTTGCTTGCAGACCTTCTGCGTGTATGGCACTGGCATTGGCAAAACAACTTTGCCAATACGGATACATTGCTTCCACAACCTCCTTACGAGCCGGAGTCGCGGCGGCGTAATCAAGATAAACTCTTTCTATTTTTTCTTGCATAGTTATGTTTTAGTTTCATGACTTACGCGTTTGGCGAATTTCTTTGTTGCTTTCGTCAATCAAACCGTTTATCGTACCACCAAGTACGCCTCACCCAGCCCCAGTTTCGGTAACCATTTATTACTAACGTAATAAACCAAAAAATGTTTTAGTCAGTCACGAAAGAATATAAATGATCACGGAAACTGGAGCTGGGTCAACGCCTCGAACTTCATCAGAAACGCGTAAGTCATGAGTTTATACAACTAATCATAATACGAATCAAATCTTGTGGCTAGCAAACTATACCTACACCAAAAGCACTCAAAATATAGGCAAGATACGCAATGTATGTTAAGATAAGTCAATTGTTACCTCGTACTAACTACGGTGAGGTTAATTGAAATCAAGGTCACTATCATGACTTAGGTGTGTTTTTGTTTAATAGAGTTAAACAAAAACACTGAAAACAGATAAACTTATGGCAAAAAAACAGAAAAAATCAATTGATGTCAATAAAGAGGTTACCAGACCGCCCGTGGTTGTGGTGATGGGTCATATTGATCACGGAAAATCAACCTTGCTTGACTACATAAGAAAAACTGACTTAGTGGCAGGAGAAGCGGGTGGTATTACCCAGCACCTATCTGCTTATAAAGTAACCCACAAAACAGCCGAAGGTGAAAATAAAAACCTGACTTTCTTAGACACACCCGGACACTCTGCTTTTCAGCAAATGAGGCATAGAGGTGCTGACGTGGCAGATGTTGCCATACTTATAGTATCAGCCGAAGACGGAGTTATGCCTCAAACTTTACAGGCTCTATCTTGTATCAAATCAGCATCCATACCGTTTGTTGTCGCCATAAACAAAATAGACAAACCGGGCGCAAACTTGACCACTACCCAATCCAGCTTGATAGAAAATGAAATTTATATAGAAGGCTTCGGTGGAGACATACCTTGGGTTGGTATTTCCGCAAAAACCGGCGAGGGTGTAGATACTCTACTTGATCTAGTACTACTTACAGCCGACATGGCGGACCTGAAAGGTAACCCGGATGCTCCCGCCACAGGAACCATAATTGAAAGCAACATGGATAACAAGCGTGGCATAACCGCCACATTGATAGTAAAAAACGGTACCTTAACAACCGGCACTTGCGTTGTCAGCGGTAAAACATGGGCACCGGTTAGGATCATGGAGGACTATATGGGCGCCACTATCAGGTCAGCAGAAATCTCAGACCCGGTGCGAGTGGTTGGTTTCAGCGACGTACCGACTATCGGAAGTGAGTTTGCAACAGTCAGTAATAAAAAGGAGGCTGAACGCTTAATAAACGACACTTCTACCACCAACATCTCCAGTCAAACCCCTGAAAGAAACCAACTACCCTTAGTACCTGTACTCATAAAGGCGGACGTAGCCGGAACACTGGACGCTATCAAGCACGAACTTGATTCATTTTGTTCAGAACGTATCTGTGTTCGAGTCATTGACGCCACCATAGGAACCATTACCGTTGGAGACGTACAAACCGTTAGCGCTACTGAAAACTCCATAGTAGTGGGTTTTAACGTAAAGGTTGAGCCTGCCGCCAATGAAATAGCGCAACGTACAGGAGTGGAGATAAAAACCTTCGATATCATATACGAACTATCAGAATGGTTAGAAACGGCACTAAAAGAACGCACGCCCAAACAAAAAGAAGAAGTTTTATCAGGCACCGCCAAGGTCATAAAACTGTTTAGCATCCAAAAAAACACTTACGTTTTAGGAGCCAGAATGGAAACCGGAGAATTAAAAAAAGATCAACTGGTAAAAATATCACGTCGTGATATTGAGATAGGTAAAGGAACTCTTACCAACTTACAACAATCCAAACAGGATACAAATTCTGTAAGTGAAGGAGAATTCGGTCTACAAATAAATTCTAAAACAGACATAGCTCCCGGTGACATAATAAAAGGTTTTGACACGGTGATAACCTAAACTCTAACTAACAAAGGCAGATGAAAAGTAACAGAAACATAAAAATTTCCTCGGAAATACAAGGGCTGGCGGCAAAATTCATTCAGATGGAGGCCAATACCGACCCGCTAATTACAGTCACTAACGCCACCATAGCTCCCAACATGTCACGCGCCACTATCTACTTCACCACCATACCTGCCGATCGCGAACAAGATGCCTTGATCTTTTTAAAGCGTAGCGGTAAGGAAATGCGAACCTACATTAAAAAAAATCTACCGATTCGAACCATTCCCTTCCTTGAGTTTTCTGTTGACTATGGCGAAAGACACAGGCAACATATTGACAAACTAATGCTGGAAAACTCAAAGAAACACGAGGCCTAGAAACTATACGCTAGATTTTTTAAACCCCATCTCTAATAAACAAACATACTCATGACTTACGCGTTTCTGATGAAGTTCGAGGCGCTGAGGAGCGAAAACATGAGGCGTACTTGGTGCTACGATGAAAGGTTTGAGTGACGAAAGCAACAAAGAAATTCTCCAAACGCGTAAGTCATGATACTAACGCTTAAAAAGCTAAGGCGTCTTTAATGAACCGACCTATAAATACCAACCAAACAATAAGACGGTCCGGGTTTTATGGATACTATTTGTCACTTACTTGAACTTGGTTTCTGCCACTATCTTTAGATACATATAGAGCGTCATCAGCTCTTTTCTTCATATCTCCTAATGCTTTTTCTATATCTTCTTCGTTGTGTTCGTACTCCGCGACGCCTAAACTGGCAGTGATTTTTTCTCTTTTTTCAGTATCTATACCCAACTCGGAAAGATCGATATTTTCTATATCTTGTCTTATACGCTCAGCAATGCTTTTAGCCACATTGATATCTCCATCCACTATCACTGCCATCTCCTCTCCTCCGTATCGTGCCGACATATCATTTGGCCTTACTGATTCTCTTATTACTCTAGCTACGGCTTCTATCACTCTATCTCCCGCCGGATGACCAAAGGAGTCATTTACCGATTTGAAATGATCTATATCTATCATAATCATGGCAAAAGGCTTCGGTTCTTCTGTAGATTTTTCAGAAGAATTTCTACTGTAAATTTCCGCCCAGCGACTAAGCTCAATATCTAACGCGCGTCGGTTTAATAACCTAGTCAGAGAATCAGTCGAGGCGATTTCTTGTGATTTTTCTTTTTCTAATTCACTGCGAACATATTGCCAAATGTAGAACTCTTTTTCTTCATCAAGCCTACTCAATGACTGCGAAACGAATTCGCTTTTTTCGTCACTACTACCGAACGATTTTTTGTCTAACAATCTATTTTGTATCTCAGCAAAAATGATCATTACATCATCTTTATCTACAGAAAACTCGGTTGCCAACTCCTCAGCTTTTTTTTCAAAGTCAGTCCGTCCTTCTTCCACCTCATCATGTTTTTTCTCAGAGTTATCTAAATTAGGAAATTCTTTTTCACTGATCATATTCAGATTATACCAGCAAATACGTAAATTTGACTTATTTTTACACAACAAAACAAATATAAAACGGCTCGCTCGTTTTTCGCCCTAGTTCGGGGCGAAAAACATCACTCCGCCGTTCACTTCCCGACGCATAAGTAGCAGAACTTATGCTTCCTGTCCTCAATACTTCACTTCGTTACGTTTGAGGCCAGGACGGGAATCGAACCCGTGCGTGGAGGTTTTGCAGACCTCAGCGTTACCACTTCGCCACCTGGCCATCAATACCTAAATACTCTAACACAAAAACAGTATTATACGTAATCAATTTATATGTTATCATGTCATCGTCTCGCCGGGATGGTGGAATTGGTAGACACGCAAGACTTAAAATTTTGTGGCCTTATGGCCGTGCGGGTTCGATTCCCGCTCCCGGCACCAATCAATATCGCAAACAAAGATACGAACGTCCACTCCGTCATTGCAAAGACATTTAACTCTGGATTGCCACGCTTCGCTCGCAATGACTGCTATCTGGCATTGTGGTTAAGCAAGCGTAGGTCATTTCGTTGGAGCTTTTGTTTTTACATTAGTAAGGTAAAGTGTTCCCATCATACCTTTAGTGAAGCGCTACACCATTGCGGTATAATAAAACATACGAACGTCCACTCCGTCATTGCGAGCGAAGCGTGGCAATCCAGAAAATATGCGTGATGATAAACAACCCTGTGTATACATACTTGCAAG
>SKGH01000075.1 GCA_007117575.1 Candidatus Kaiserbacteria bacterium
AAACAGTTTCTTAGTAATAAATGGTTACCGAAACTATAGCTGGGTGAGGCGTACTTGGTGGTACGATGAACGGTTTGAGTGACGAAAGCAACAAAGAAATTCGCCAAACGCGTAAGTCCTGATTCTAAATATATTTTCTATATTTACTATAGAGATCAGCCAGTCCAGTTAAACAACAAAATAGAGAAGTCGGCCAGACCCACTGTACCATCACCGTTAATATCAGCGGGAGGGTCTGAATTTCCACCATCAGTCCCCCACCAAAAAACTAAAATGGAAAAATCGATCAAGTTAACTCTTCCATCTCGATTAAGATCAGCTGGTGAAATAGTGGCGCCATCTACACCTAAAAATAGTTGGACGGTTCGACTGTAGCCACTCTCGGTCGCTAGGGCTGTACCGGTATTCAAACTATACCTAGCTCTAACACTATAAGCGGAAGGAGCTAAACCGGCGGTATTATAGGACAAAGACCAGCTACCACTATCATCGGCAGTTACTCTTTCCACAGCACGACCTTCTCCAACCTGAACCTCAACAGTCACGTTTGGTAACGCTTGACCGCTTATGTTAATCACATCACCCGGGTTTGCTTCCGGGTTGTCTATTCTTAAGGTTGGAGGAAGCATTATGCTATTTAGATTAGTTATGGCACCTTGAGTGACATCGAAAGTAGTATTAAAAGTAACTGACCTTGTGCCGAAGCTATCGGTTGCCCAAAAACCCATAGAAGCAACACCCGGTTCAGCTTCGGTAGTAAAACTAAAACGACCGGCACTATTGGCTGTCACCGAACCAACCGGGCTGTTGTCTAGTAATATATTTACGGTTTGATTAGGGTAAGATAGCCCTGATACACTTATTCTAGTAGGCCCCATTTCTTCAAAGGAACCACCGGCAGATCCTCCACCTCCAGAAGAGCCGGCTCCTCCGGTACCGGGCGGAATTATCAACTTACAATCAGCACTACAAAAGTCTCCGTCTTCATTATTTCCATCATCACACTGTTCACCAAACTGAGTTTGCAGTATTCCGTCTCCACAATACGGCGCCCAAGTACATTGAGGTGTACACTGCCTACCGGCAATAGTGGTACTATAGGCGCCAGTGTCATCGGGGTTATCGCACTCCTCGCCCGGGTCTACGATACCATTTCCACATATACTAATTATTAAGGTAGTTGTTGCTACTACACCAGAGCTTGAAGACTGTGCCGTTGTGGTTTGTGGGGTATATATAAAAAATATAAGAAACAACAACACGTAAAGAATAAAAAATATTTTGCATTTATTTATATCCAAACCAATAAACATCATATTAAATTTAGTAAATGTATATCTATACATGAATTTTATAAAAAATGTATATACATCTTATCTGGAGTATCTCCTTCTTTGATTAAATCGAATAAACACTATGATGGAGATTAGTAACAATATAGAAACCATAGGCAATATAATCGATATTTTATGCGGTATTGACAATCCAAAAAAACCAAAACCGGCAGTTTGAAGCGTACCGTATGGTTTAATACTCAAACTAACTTCGCCTGAGTGCACAATGTCTTCATCGTTATAAATACTGAATCTAGCCATGTAATTACCTGCCGGCAATCGTGTAGGTATCTCAGCTACAACTTCTTCAGTCGAAAAAGGCTGAACTCTTTTGATTCTTCTTATGTTCACAGTCTCTTCAAGTAAATATCTATTAGAAGTGTCGTAAATATCAAATTTAACTAAGGACGGGGAAATATCAACGTTACCAGTGTTTTCTATCATCATTTTAAAATTTATCTTACCCGGAAAATAAAGCCAACCCAACTTTCGACCCTCATTAAGATCAGACACGCCCACACGTCTAACTCTAAATTCTTTTATCACTCTATCAATGACGTTAAGATCTATATTGACTTGAGCTCCTAAAGAAATATTTACCGCCCCCACACTTAACGAATCATCAACAGGTCCGGTTTTTATCATAATATTGCCACGATAGTCTTTAAATTCAGCGTCAGATGGTACTCTCACCCTTACGTTTATAGGTACCTTATTTTCTCCTCTCGGTAAGATAATCTCGTCACCCTCAAGTATTTCAACCCAGCCATCAAAATCAGGAGCGCTAATCGAAAAAGATGCTTTTAGAGACTCGGTAGGGTTTCCACGTACTAAAAGTATCTGTTGGTCATAAACAGTACCTCGCGTCATACTGGTATTACGAACATGAGGTGGTGTCACACCAAAACCAGCCAAAACAACTTCAGCGGTAAATGCGTACAATATAAACGATCCTAAGATCAGTGTCTTGATTGATAATGATTTCACAGCATTCTGTATCATTATTATCGCAAGGGATGAGTTAAAATCAAGCATATTAGCTGAATAGTACTACAGTAAAAATTTAAATAGTTAAAATTATTCTGAATATGTTTACATATAAAATGAATTGTAATACTGGGTAAGGTTATATATTCATGATTTAGCACATAAGAAAAAGCGGTTTAGATTTAGATTGAGTATCCTTTTCTTATATATCTACTAACGTGAAGAAAAGATTTCTATCTTTAAAAAAATCTAAACCGGGTTAGTATATCACTTAATCGATATGTAATAGTATGTTGTATATTAAAAATATCTCTGACTCTATAACATAACCAGATTCGGTATCTGCAACTTGTTACTAACAAAATACATCAAAATTTTTAGTCGGGGCAGGTAGAATATAAATAATACATGACTTACGCGTTTCTGATGAAGTTCGAGGCGCTGACCCAGCCCAGTTTCCGTGATCATTTATATTCTTTCGTGACTGACTAAAACGATTTTGGTTTATTACGTTAGTAATAAATGGTTACCGAAACTATAGCCGGGTGAGACGTACTTGGTGGTACGATGAACGGTTTGGGTGACGAAAGCAACAAAGAAATTCGCCAAACGCGTAAGTCATGTAATAAATAAGACAATCTTGAGTTAAATAAAACAAAGTTAATAGTCTCCAGTTACAAATAGTTTTTTATATAAAACTGCATTCAAATTTTAAACAGATTTACATATAAAAACAACTGTTATACAGTTGTTTTTTAACATCGTCATATATTTAGTGTCACAGTATTTTATGTCAAAAATCTAAAGAAAAGATATTACTACCATCTATCAGGAGAACTCACAGCACCCCAAAACGTGTTTTCACCAGTATATGCACCGGAAAAAGTTATAGTACCCGGAACTCTTATACCCCAATAAGTGACGCCGGAATTTAGAGTAGAAGTTGACGTATTCTTGGCGATATTTAACTCTAGTAACTTTTGAGTAGTTGATGATAGAGTATTGCCGGCAATGACCACATCTGAGTACTGCATTGAACTAGTGGCAAACACTTGTTCACTCTCCGGAATCGTAGACTCAGGTGAGCTTGGACATGGATTGCCGGGAGCGTAATCTCTACACATAGACTCACCTGACAAAAGCTGATCAAGACCAACATTACCAGCAGACAAGAAGGTTGTAGTAGCAGTCAATGGGTCTGTGGCACTGCCCGGCTCAAGAGGGCCGTACGCAATCGCTAAAGTATCGAGGGCAAAAGCTAGGAAACTGTTAAGGTTTCTACCAGTATCACTCATAGTGTGTGAACTTGTGGCTCCACTCTCATCAATAGCTGTAACAGCTGCTGACCAGTCGGATATAAACGGGGTGTTTGTACCCGTAGAATCACTAGGGTCAGCTATGTGCCAAAGTGGAAATGTACAATCAAAAACTGTGTCTGTGTCGGTAGGGCCGTCACAACTTGTCGATGATGCGTTACAGACTATATTCCAAGTTGATGTACCAACCCCACTTGAGTAGCAGTTATTTGGGTCATAAAAATCCCCGCTACCGTCACAAGTAGTTGTTCCTATGTCTGTACGGAAGACTGACACTAACACGTCCTGTATTTCAAAATCTTCAGGATTAGTCGGGTCTCCACCTGCCACCACACAGCTATTGTTATCTCTTACTATAAATGAAAGTTTGAAGTCTTCTGTCTCACCAGCGGGCACAGTTAGCGTTATATTCTGCCCATCATTTAGGTCAATGGAGCTGGAATAAACACTTGGGGGTGCGTTTGCCACTATAATGGGCACATTTGTACCATGCGCACCTCCTTGAGCTTGATGACCGTGGTTATCAACTATAAACCCATAAGCATTATATGCCTGATCTTGTGTGGGTATATCTATATAGAAAGTACTTGAAGCATTCTCTAAAACTGGAGTAGACGACGCAATAAAGTTATCAACCCCACAAGGTGTGGTGCTGGCCGGGTCAAACAGTGGGCTACTACACACATAGAGTATTACTAGATCGTCAACAGGAACCTCATCATTATCAAAGGATACTGAGTTAAATGTTACAAATTCACCAGGAAGAACCCCGTCCGGGTCGGAAGTGTTTGTAAATGTCGTAAAAATAGGTCGTCTGTTCACATAGAAAGGAGAAGCCGTGTCACCAGTACCTTGCTTAAACTCACTATTACAACGAGGTAGCAGTGGATCATCATCACAGATCCAGGCATACCAATCATTCTCCTCTGCAAAAGGAGGGAAATCTTCTGTAGTAGTTGTGGCGGCACGAGCTTGATCACCACTAGGAGTTGCCGGTGATATTGCCCACTGTATAGAACCTTCTGCACAACTAGGCGGAGCTGTGCCTAAGGAGTCATAATCATCCGCATTATCTGGAACAGGTTCGGTACTTGTGCTACAGATTATTAAGAAGTATGGCATATCACTGTTGTCGGTAGCAGTCGCTAACCAAGCTATTTCGTCACCAGAGTTAGTTGGTCGTGTGGCTGTAGAACCAATTCCCGGTTCTTGTTCTTCTTCTTCAGCATCAACTGTCCAATTAGGGGGGACGTTGAGGACCATTACGGAGGTGGAGGCAACGTTTTGAGCTTCGGCTTTGGTAAGCTCATTGGCGCCAATATTTAAAAGAAATACAATAGCAAATACAAACACCGCAACAAATGAAGTTAGTATTGTTATTTTACCTGCATTTCTAACGTTTCTTTGTAATTTACTCATTTTTACTTTTTTAATACATGCCTACTTGATAATATAAAAATCTTATTAATTATGACATGAAATAAAAAGTTATATACAAAGTTATTCACAGTAAAAAGTGTATAAGTATCTTACAAGATAGGAGAATCCATTTTTAATTTAATGTCGTACTTATGCAATTGTGGTAGAAGATATATTTGTATTATTAAATATATACAACAAGTCGTTCACATTTACATTCTATTCTGTTCCTGTAAACAAAACTAAACTAAAGCTAGATAGTGTTAAAAGTATTAATATTTAAACGTAAGCATCTAAATTTAACGCTGGAAGAAATACATGGACAGCAATATTCCAAAATCGCGAAAAGTCATCTTACCGTCACCGGTAAAATCGTATACGGCGCTTCCGTCGTGCCAAGCAGACATAAATATACTGATATCCTTCAAGGTAACCACTCCGTCTCCGTCAAGATCACCTAAAACCGTACCTTCGGCAATACTTTTTGGTACAAAATCTTTGTCGTGCACTATTACAGTCACCGATTCCTTGCCAACATCTACAGCTTCCACATCCCTGCCGGTTCCGTCACCTGCAAACAAGTTAACTTTTTCTGTGTTAATATTAACCGTTCCCATGGACACCGCCTGTAATTGAACGGTAGCTATCAAATGCCTACCAATAAAACCTCGACGGTAAGTGCCTCCCCTAAGATAAATACTTCCATTTTCAACATATGGCTGTTCAGTCCATAAGGTGATCACTGAACGACCAACGTCAACACCTTCCACCTCCAATCTGTGCGAAGGAAAACTAAGCTCTATATCTACAGCATTTACCGGTTGCTTAGCATCCAAATAAATATCAACATAAAAACGTTCACCCGTTGTCACGACTGAACGAGACGACTCTAATACCAAATGCGAATCCGTCTGACTTAATATAGCTGTGGCACCAACAGCAGCTAAAAATATGGCAGACATTGAAAAAAAATAACGTACGGGAGAGAAAGCTGATTTGCTTGACCATTTATGTCTTAAATAATGAAAAAAACTCATGTTTTACTTTCACTTAAAGGAAAATCGTCATAAAGACGCTTTAACTCATGACGCGAGTTCATTAATTCACCCCTTAATTTATTTGCAGTGTCTCGGGCCTCGTTCATAACCCTATCTTCAGCCAAACTACCACCCTTCAATTCACTGATCATGTACTTTTGAACATCCAGCAATTCTCTCCATAGAACACCTCTCTTTTCCTGCAATGGTCCAACAGCCCCCCAGTAAGATAAAAGTTTTTTATATTTCTTATCATCATATAATCTACTCGACACAAATAAATCAACTAGCCTTTCAAATTCTGCCAATTTTTTATTAAAGAATATAGAAGTAACTTGATACTGAAAAACTGGCTGGTAAGCGCATTTACTAAATAGAATTTGCAATTCAGTCATTTCTTCATTAACTATCTCTATTTGAGATAATTTATCTAAACTACTTAATAAATCATCCAATCTACTTAATTCACTACTTTGACAAGGAGTGAACAGCTCTTTAGAAGCTTTTACCCCTTGTTGTTTATAAAGTACGCCCTGATATTCACGCAACAACTGCTTGGTTAGCGATAATTCTTTCTCTAGTTGTGCATGGTAATTATCTTGATAAAAAAGGTAAACATAACGAGACAAGAAAATAGTTATAAGCATTAATGTAAAACATATCAAGACACTTCTATATTGTCTAATCAAATTCATATCTATTTAATATACAGTGAATCATCATTCAACAATATCTTCAACATCACTTATCTCTTTACGTACTTTTCGCTTAGCATCAGACAGGGCTCTTTTCATCTCGGCCATTAATTCTGTCTCTGTCTTAGTTAATTTACCATTTTTATGTTGCTTGATAAGTTTTTCACGCTCTTTTGATAATAAAGACTCGAGTCTATCGAACTCATTTACGGCTATCACCAAAGCTTCATGTGCTTCTCTTTTGACGCCAACTCTAAGTGTCTTTACTCTACGCCAAGTCATAATTGACAAAATTATACTCAACAGTAGTAAAGCAAATAATGGCACCATAACTGACAAAACATTCAAAACCAGTGAGCCTATACGTAACAAACCAGGTTGCTCCACCACCATTCTAACCGGGTCAGATACTTCACTGCGCGCTCCATACTCATCGACTGATACAGCCACCAGCTCATAAACCCCATAATCAAGTCTGCCGTCAGGTATAAATATAAACAAGCCGTCTTCATCGCTCTTTACCAAATACTCTTTCTCCGCAAACTTTTCCGAGCTACCTAGTCCAAGCTTACGGATCGTCACCGTGACTTCAGAATTAGGACGAGTCATACCCTTGATCACAGGTATAACTTCACCAGACAGTGTGTTGGGGTATTCAATAAATACCGGTCTTTCAAAAGCCTCTATTACAAAAGAAAATGTAGCTATCAGACTGTTCCCTGCCTCATTAAAAGCTTCGATAATCACACTATGATAACCGGGATCCAAGGGTGCCAATTCTAAAATACCATTTCCCTCTCTATCTATAAACTCATATGGCTCCCCTCCGTTTACTTGCACCAAATAACGATTGACTTGTGATACTTCATTTTCAGCGTTCAAAACTAAAGTCTGTATCGGACTAGCCGAGTCTGAGCCCTCTAAGAGGTCAATTGAAAAACTGGTGGGCTTCTTCGAGTCAACCGCTAAACGATAGTGAGTGACTCTACCCCACCCGTCAGCGTTACGAAATTGAATATGGAAATACGAAACCCCGTCATCTAGACCTTCAAGAGTTATCTCACTTATTGGTGTGTCGTGTACATTGGTAGGTACAGATGTTGGTTTTTTATCTAATAAAGTACGGACTGCTGTTACCCCTGAAGGGACAGACCATGACAATCTGGCTGTAGTCTCTTTATACCACAGGTCTGGATCAGGGTGAGTATCAGACCTTACTACCGGCGCGGAGGGAGTATTGGCTGGTGGCACATACTCCACAACCACTTCCGGTTCAGGGCTCTCGCTGGCCACGGTTATGGTATAAGTACCGCCAGTCATGTTGTTAAGAACATTTGTCCCCATTCCGTCAGCTGCCAACACAGACCCGTCAGTAAAGCTCAACCTAGCCGTTCCGGCTTTATTGGAACGAAAAGTAACATTTAACACTACCCCCGTAGCGCCACTATAGCCGGCCGGCGTGCCTCCACTGAAGGTTACGGTACCAGCCGTGTTAGAAAAACTGGGTTCTGTGGTCCAGAGATTAAAAAGCGACCCTTTATTAAGAGACACCACTGACAATTCAGAAGGATTAAAACGCAAAGTGCCCTCAGCGGCATTGATACTTTTTCCTTGTGTATTTATAATAATACTGACTGTAAAATTTTGACCCAATGAATATACACCGGTGTTTGGACTGACTGATAAAGTAGAAGCTTCAGCCGACAAAGCGGTAATAGTCCACAACAACACCATCGAGGCTATAAAGAAAGGTATTTTTATTATGAACTTGAGCAATATGTTGGTCATACAATAAACTTTGTAAAGTTAATTCTTACCTTCTTTGTTCTCTAAGTCATCTATTTTTTCTTCACTGTCTATTTCTTCATCATCCAACCCGTCAACCTTGTCTATACCCTCCACCTCATCAACCTTATCTTCTTTCACTGAAGGAAAAGCTGGCCGTCTGCGTCTATACCACAATAAGGCGAAGAAACCTACTATGATAAGTATTATGAATACAAAAACAATAGTCAGGTAGGACACCATCTCCATAGTAGGTCTGGTTCTCAACGCTTCATCGGGAACCAGCGTAGCGATATACTCATTTCCGGCTTTATCAACAGCTTTCACACGAATTATACTGTTCAGGGTTTGATCTTTTAGAACATAAGGACTTTCTGTCCTTATCCATGGCGCGTCAGCTTCTCCCCACCTAAATAAATTGAAGTATTCTATGGGTTCTTCCATAACCTCGAAATGCGACAAACCGGATTGTTTATCTGTGGTATTGAAAGATATAAAATATTTATTACCAAAAGCATTTTCACTACGATCTAAATATATACTAAAACTTTCTGGCGGTATATTATCCTCTCTTACCAGATCTATCCATGGATTACCGTCCCTGCCTCCTATATCATTAAGGATACGTATGTCACTATTAACAAAATTCACTTTAGCATCAGTACCAAAACCATCGTTTAATAGAACTCTACTATTCGTCTCAAATTCTATTCTTGCCAAACCATCACTTTCAGCACCCCCTACACGAAAACCCGGAACACTAAATACTAGGTCAATCAATCTATTTGTGTGTCTAGGGTCTCCGGGCAACCTACCGCAATAACCATTAGGTATTCCACCCTCAATACGAATCTTTCTTTGATCCTTGTCAATTAAAGGTTCTTTAATCCAGACACTGATAATTGAACGGCCTCGAGACACGTCCACTAATTCAATATCTTGATCATATCTTATAGTGATATCTATAGCGTTTATACACTGATCTTTGTCTGGATTTATTCTAACGGACACAACAGTGGTGTCGCCTAATTTTAATTCCCTTTCCTGCGGATCTAAATACAAAGTCGCTGAAAAAGCGGATAACGGTAGTAAATTAAAGATTACCGCAACTAGCAATAAATTCCCGATCAGTCGTATCATACTTAAATTATATCAGCTGAACACGACCACTATATCGCCAATGTGTGTACAATATTATTAATTATACCTAAGAGACTGAATATTAAGAACAAGTCATTACCTTTGACATCTAAAAACAGATAGGATTTTTTACTTAACAAGGTTTACTGAACAGGCTGTGTACATACATTCAGATTACATCTAAACATACATTTCCAATAGAATTAATTATGATATAAGCAAAATATGAGTTAACATATTAAAAAATTATTTATAATACACATGAAGTATATATTGCGATGAAATAAAAAATAGCATTTTGATAAATTTATAAAAAACCATTAAAAAAGATCGACTGTTATAAAGATTGATTTAATAATCTTTATCATCATTTATAGATACTAAAAATCACCATAATTATGACAACACACCCAAAGACAAAAACAAAAATAGTTTCCACCATCGGACCAAAATCATCTGACCTCAATACTCTAAAAAAAATGCTCGAAAACGGCATGAACGTAGCTCGCTTCAATATGAGCCACGATAGCCAAACCATACAAGCCGAAAAAATTAAACTCACTCGTGAGGCTTCAAAAAAAACCAAAAAACCGGTGGCTATATTGCTTGACCTGAGCGGTCCTAAAATACGCGTAGGTGACTTCTCCACCGAGTACGTAGACTTGGTTTCCGGAGAGTCTTTTACTCTTACCACCACAAAGTGTCAGGGTGATTCTAAAAAAGTTTATGTAAATTATAGTCACCTCACCAAAGTGGTAAAACCTGGAACATATATATATCTAGACGATGGAAAACTGAAACTGCACATAAACAAAGTAACTGACGATGAGATTGAAACCACCATCATAGTGGGTGGTAAAATAACAGGCCGAAGGGGTGTCAATATACCTGACGCTGACTTACCTATACCCTCCTTAACGGCAAAAGACAGGAAAGATGCTAAGTTTGGAGTAGAACAAGACGTAGACTTCATGACTCTTTCTTTTGTAAGAACAGCTGATGATATACACAAACTAAGGAAATTGCTAGGCAACAACAGTTCCATAGCTATAGTAGCCAAAATAGAAACCAGACAAGCCATTGAAAACTTAGAATCAATAGTCGAAACTTCCGACGTGCTAATGGTTGCTCGAGGCGATTTGGCCATTGAAACACCACTAGAAAGAGTACCCCTCCTGCAAAAAAAGATAATTCGTATTGCCAACCATTATGGCAAACCGGTCATCACAGCCACTCACATGCTTAACTCCATGCGCACGGCAACCAACCCTACCAGAGCGGAAGTGGCTGATATAGCTAACGCCATTTTAGACGGCACGGATGCTTTAATGTTGTCAGAAGAAACAGCTATAGGCGAACACCCTGAAAGAGCTGTTGAAATAATGTCTCAAGTGGCCTATGGCATTGAACAAGATGACTATTACAAGAACTATCATAGACCTTGGGACTTCTCTATAGAAAACATATGCGATTCTATTACCCAATCAATAGCATCAAGTGTAAAAAACACGGGAGCCAAACTTATAGTCGCGCTCAGTGAGAGTGGTCACACCCCTCGCATGATAGCCAGACATAGACCAGACGCACCCATAGTCGCACTGACTCCCGACAGACATACCTACAACCAACTGCTCATCGTTTTTGGCTGTGAGCCACGCTTGGTTAAAGGTGTAAAAAACCTAAATGAGGCGATAAAATTAGCCAAAAATGTACTGCAAAACCACCAAACCATAAACAAGGGTGATGTCTTTATCCTTGGCGCCGGCATACCTTTCGAGGTGGCCGGTAGCACCAACACCATACTGATAGATCGTCTCTAACTCACAATTTCATGACTTACGCATTTCTGATGAAGTTCGAGGCGCTGAGAGTGACGAAAGCAACAAAGAAATTCGCCAAACGCGTAAGTCCTGAGTTCGTTACTTAGAAACTGTTTGAAGTCTCACCACAAAGGGTACTTCGTCATGGTCGCTCTGCTTTCTAAGAATACATCTTACAAACAACATGTATTGAAACCGGTTCAAGATTGTTTCGGGTCTCCGT
>SKGH01000025.1 GCA_007117575.1 Candidatus Kaiserbacteria bacterium
ATATTCTTTCGTGACTGACTAAAACGTTTTTTAGTTTATTACGTTAGTAATAAATGTTTACCGAAACTGGAGCTGGGGCTGGGTCAGCGCCTCGAACTTCATCAGAAACGCGTAAGTCATGACATTTTTATTGATTAATGATTAGAGTATGAAAAACTTTATGATTAAAAGATCCTTTTTTTCAACAGTAATCTCAATGCTACTGTTCGCTTTGTTCCCGGTTATAACTTGGGCTCAAGACCCAATGCCGATCAATCAGGAGAATAATTCGACCACCACACCTTATGTGTTCAATGATGGTCCGGTGGTAATAGTGAGAGTTGATGAAGATATAAAAGCTGGAACAAATCAGTTTTTACGACGAGCGCACGAGCAGGCGCGTTCCTCGTCCGCGTCATTGTTTGTGGTGAAGCTCAATACACCCGGTGGTCTACTGCAGGCAACTGAAGCAATAACCAGACTTTTGTTGGACTCCGATATAACGACAGTGGTTTATGTAAATAAGCCAAGTGGTTGGGCATTTTCTGCCGGTACTTTTATCTTGCTTTCTGCTGATATATCTGCCAGTCACCCTACAGCTTCCATAGGAGCTGCTTCACCGGTAGGTTTAAACGGTGAAGAGGCGGGAGAGAAAGTGGTCGAAGCTTCTAGCGTATGGATCCGCTCTTTAGCTAAACAAACCGGTAAAAATACTGAAGTGGCTGAGTTATTTGTTAGAGAAAACAAGACTCTTGATGGTACTCAGGCTTTTGATCAGGGGGTGGTAGATATTTTAGCTGATAATTTAGATGATCTCTTGCTTCAATTAGGACTTTCCGATAGGCAGGTCGTTGAGATGAGGCCAAATTTTGGTGACATGATACTGTCATTTTTGTCTTTACCTTATTTGATACCCTTGTTGCTGTCTCTGGGTGGTATTGGTCTGTTTTTTGTGTTTAGGACAGGAGAGATTGATTCTATAGGGCTACTCGGTGTGGTGTTCTTACTGGTTGGGTTGTGGGGTTTGGGGACCATACAGTTATCTTGGTTGGGAGTTATGTTGTTGATATTTGGACTTTCCTTAGTGGCTTTTGAGTTCTTATTTTCACCAGGTGATTTTGGTATCAGTGGTATAGTTGGTGCCCTTTCTCTTTTTCTGGGTGTTATCACATTTGCCAATGAACCCTTTTTCCCCAGTTACTTAACACAAGCTTTATTTTGGTCAGTGGTAGGCGTATTTGTATCTATCGTTACTATATTTGTAATTATCGGCAGACTATCGGTATCCGCGCAAAAAAGACCGATACAGGCAGGTATGGAGTCTTATATCGGTCAAATTTATGAGGTAAAAAAAGACTTAGATCCTAAGGGATACATAGTTATAGACGGAGAAAGTTATCCGGCTTGTACGGAGGATGGTCGCAAAGTTGTAGCTGGAACAAAGGTTAGAGTTGTAAAAACACGGGGAAATACTATACTGGTGAATGATGATGTTTAATAACTTCACGGCTTAAATTTAAGTCCTAAACTTGTAATAATTAACTATATGGAATTAGTTTCATTTCTTTCCAGTTTTATATTAGTCGCTTTGTTTGCCTTGGCTTCCGGTATCAAAGTTATACGTGAGTACGAAAGGGCGGTTATTTTTAGGTTGGGGCGATTGGTTGATACGCGTGGTCCCGGACTTATTTTTGTTATACCGATCATAGAAAAAATGGAAAGAGTCGATCTGCGGGTGGTGACTATGGATATACCACCGCAGGAGGTTATAACTCAGGACAACATTCCGGTTCGTATTGACGGCGTACTGTATTTTAAGATAACTGACCCACAAAAGGCAATGGTGGCGGTAGAAGATTATACTTTTGCCACTAAACAATTAGCGCAAACATCTTTGCGTGGCGTGGCCGGTGAGGCAACCTTTGACGAGATTTTAGCGGAAAGAGAAAAGATCAATGATAAATTGCATGAAGTGATTGACGTGGCTACTGACCCTTGGGGTATAAAAGTATCTAATGTTGAAATAAAGCATGTGGAAATACCGGAGAATATGCAACGAGCCATAGCTAGGCAAGCTGAGGCGGAAAGAGTTCGTCGTTCAAAGATAATCTTGGCCGAAGGTGAAGCGCAGGCGGCAGCTAAACTAAAAGAAGCCGGTGATACTCTAGGGGCTGACCCAATAGTTTTGCGGTACTTAGAAGTGTTGTCTGAAGCATCTAAAGAAAATAGTAACACTATAATTTTTCCGGCTCAGATGATGGACGTAGTAAATGTGTTAAAGGATAAATTAGATAGGCGTTAAATCTCTTGGTTAGGTGTATAGTAAATGAGCTTTGTTTTGTCTGTGTTGGTTGACAGTGTCTTTGTTGGCAATTTATGTTAATTTGTCATAGAATGGTGTGTATATGAAATATGCAATCACAATTTTGGTGTTATTAGCTTTAATCGCCGGTGGAGTTTATTACTATATGGTAGTCACTGACAGGGGTGTGACCGACCCCATGGCTCAAGATATGCCACCTGAGCCGGAAACTGACCCTTCTCGGGATACTTCTGCCGATGATGATGTTGAATCCGGAGAAAGTGTAGATGAGTCTCCGGTCAGCGAGCGTGGTTCAACTTCTGTGATAGGTGAGTCGGTTAAAGGTAATGAGTTAGTTGCTTACCACTTTGGAGAGGGAGAAGAAGAGATTTTGTTTATCGCCGGTATACATGGTGGCTACTCATGGAATACGACCGCCTTGGCTTACGAACTGATCGATTGGCTGGAAAGTAATCAAGATAGTGTGCCGAACAATTTGACTGTGACGGTAGTGCCGGTTTTGAATCCTGATGGTTTGGAAGGAGCTACAGGATCGGTTGGTCGTTTTAGCGTAAACAACGCTTCACGCGACGAGGCAGTGAGAGTAGCGGGCAGGTTTAACGCTAACAATGTCGATTTAAATAGAAATTTCGATTGCGCTTGGCAGGAAAGTGGGACTTGGCGTGACCGTACGGTGAGTGGTGGCGTGGCACCTTTTTCTGAACCGGAGAGTGAAGCAATCCGTGACTACATAGAACAATACACACCCATAGCTTCGGTTGTTTGGTACAGTGCTTCCGGTGGTGTGTACGCTTCAAGTTGTCAAACGGGAGTGAGTTCACAAACCAATAACCTTATGAACATTTTTGC
>SKGH01000026.1 GCA_007117575.1 Candidatus Kaiserbacteria bacterium
ATAAACAGGGACAGTCACGGTTTTTTATTCAAAACATGTGGTCTAATTATTCCTTGCAATTTAAAATAGGCTTTAATTCCCTGTTTCAATTTAAATAATTCTCCAGTTTTTTATGTTTACTATTAAATATTTAGGTTTGTGTTGATTAAAGTATAAAGGCCTGCACAAATTGTGCAGGCCTTGTTGAGACGGAATTTACTTTTCCATCATCAACATAAACTCATTGAAAAACTCTTCGTCGATTTCTATTAATATTTTTCGAAACTCTTCCTGAATCGAACGATTTCGGTCAAAGGATTCTCCCATATCCCAGTATGTTTTTGCATCAGATGTGTTACCAACCACTCCGGCATAATATACTGTTGCGGCGTAATTAGTTCTAATTGCCGATACTATCGCTCGACTGCGTAACTGTTTTGCTTTAGTAACTGCATTATCTGCTAATAAAACAGCTGTTATCGACTCAATTGCATCACAATCGACAATCGCACTATTCTCTAGCAGAGTGTTCGCCGAATCAATTTCGCCACAACTTGTTACAGCATCATAGGCGAAGGACATGTTTGCATAAAACAAACTCATCAAAGTAAGGAAGATGAACTTATTCATAACATTTCTCCAAGTGAGATTGATCAAACCTTTAGTATTATAATATACATCTCAAAAAATCAAGTTTGCGTTATACAAAAAAGAATACGTGCAGTTTATTTGTCATTTGTGTGTTGTGAAATTACCTTTTTATAAAACGAAGTGGGTAGAGTTTGTTTGCAATTAATTGTTGAACTTAAGAAAACGTTACTTTTTTTTATATTATACTGTTTGATATAATTAAATTAATGCTAGAAGAAATTTTGAAATATTTTTTGGACTATGTTTTATTGCTTGTGTTCCATCCTTTTCTTCTGCTATTAGTCGTTCTCGCATTTATTATACTGCTCTACCGGCATCATAAGCTAAAAGCAAAAAAGTTACCGATCTTAGTGTCTGTACTAATATTTATTTAGTCTCTTTCCTCTTACTTATTTTTGGTGGCATGCCAATCATGTTGATGGCATGGGTGCCATCCCTTACGCTATTGGAGCCGGTGTTGTGTTTTGGTTTATTATTATACCGGTACTAGCAGTGATCGTTTTTGAGATAATCCGTCGAAAAATTAAAAAAAGAGCAATCACTAATAGAAAGATCGATCAACCCATCAGCCGAGGGGAAGAATAAGAAATAAATGGAGACAGGGACAATATTTTTCTATAACATGTGGTTTAATTATTTCTCATCATTTGAAATAATGAGTTTTTAGTTACCTATTTCTATTTAATTAACTCTCCGATTATCTATAATCTCTGTAAGAGATTCAATTAACATAACTAAGGACACGCGAGGCCACTCTCCCTTTTACCCCTTTCCCTTTTTACCTTCGGACACCCCTATTTTCCAAACCCCTTTTTCTTGAAATGCCTCAATGGTTTGTCTCTCCGCTTTATTGAGCAGATTGGAAGCAGAATCAGTAACGGTCTTGGCGTACTCTTTTAGAGTTATAATCTGTTTACCCTCCATGTAGGCCAAACGTTTGTGGTAGCTTTCGGTCAACGCGCGCCCGATAAGACCTTCCATAACTGTCGTAGAGCGTTTCTCGTCGTACTCCTTAAATGCGTCGTAGTATAAAGCCCGATCAGCGAACGCGATATTGATTGGCACATAGCCATCACGAAGTAAAGCGTAATTATTGAGTACGCGACCAATACGACCATTGCCGTCGCAAAAGGGGTGAATGTGCTCGAACTCAAGATGAAAACGAGCGATACGAGTAATGATATGCGAAGTGGAGTCAGCCTTGTAGGTGGTGAGCCAATCAGTGATAAGTTTAGGTACCTCTTTAGGGTCTGGTGCAATATATGCACCAACTCGCACCCACTCACCATCCTGGCGAAAACACCCAGAAATTGATTCATCAATGTTGGCTAAAAGCATTTTATGGAGAAGTAAAACGAGATCACTTGTGAGTTCATGTTGCTCCGCTTTTTGTTCAATATACTCAACCACTCGAGCGAGATTGCGTGCTTCGTGTATCTCTCTAGTTTCGATGTAACGCTCAAGTTCTATATCAAGCAAGATCTTTTCTGTCTCCTCAAGAGACAAGGTGCTATTCTCGATCGCGTTTGAGTTGTAGACATGTTCAGGTATTTCTGCTTGGTTGATAGTCTGCAATAATGACTCCTTACCAGGTAGCGCTTTATAGTAGCGCTCCCGTAGAGTCGCAATATTTGTAAATGCTTCGGGTTTTCGGGGCATGAATATAAGTATACACTATTTCACGATTATAACCATTATACTCGTGAAAATATACTAAATTTAACTTACTTTCACGATTATAGGAAGAATGGATTAACTGGTTGCTAGGAGTAATTGGTGACCATATTTTCACACATTTGGTCTACTTGATTCTCGGCCTTACATTTCCTTGTGTAAACGAGGACAGTACATTTTTTTAATTTGTGTGCAGGAATACTAAATATATTCTATCTTCTATGAATTACCTTGATGAGCATTACGCAAACACTAAGAATCGATACCCTAAATAGTTGATGAACGGAGTGATACATGCAGTCGCAATTTTCAATACGGGAACAGGTGCAAAATCTTGACCATGCAATAGAACCAAAGTGCTAAATCCAACCGATGATATTGAAACGCTTAAAAATAGTAAAAACTGCTGCCAAGTTCTCTTTTTTCTGTCTAAATAAGTAAATGACCAGTAACGATTCATAAAATAACTATTAGTTACAGCACAAAGAAACGCGACAACATTAGCGAGTACTACCCCCCATGAAAATAGAAAATAAAGTAGAAAAAACACACAAATATCGACGAGTGTGTTTACGCCGCCAACAATAATAAAGCGAATGATTCCCATCGATTCCGGATTCAAACGTTTTATAAATTCAAGAGACATAGTTAAAAAATGTTAAAAACACAATTTAGATTCATAAAATCAGCTATTGAAAATGACATTACTTATCATGATGATTAAGGGTAGATGCTGTTTTATTGCACAAGTGTATCAAGATATATGGCTAAATGCATGACAGATATTTGTGTATGTATATTATTATGGACGGATGGATATGTTATGCTTGTTGCTATCAGATAATCATGATAATTTTTCTCATAAAAATGACATCAAACAAATACTAGGATTTTGGTTTATGCCAGTACGAAATTGGCAAAAGACGGTATTTGAATAATACATATAATGCACGAAATCCATCATGGTACCGAATTTTCTTACCTTCACTAATGGAGCGTGGACGGTAACTGATAGGATGTTCGACGATTTTATGCTTAAGTCGCAAAATTTTTGCCGTCACCTCTGGGCAGAAATCAAATCGTTCTTCTTTAAGGTTGAGTGACTCAATAAGCGAACGATTGATTAACTTATAGCAGACGGGTTCGTCGGCAATGTTTGAATTAAATAGTACATTGCACACAATAGTTATAAACTTGCCACCAAGAAAATAATCGATTCGTACTGCAGTGTATGGTGGTTTAGTACGCTTACCGTACACCACCTGCACCTTCCGTGAAGATAGCACGTTACAGAGTTGTGGAATTTCATGTGGATCATACTCAAGGTCAGCATCTTGAATAATGATATGCGATCCGGTGGCGTATGCTAGCCCCGTGCGGATAGCAGCACTTTTTCCTTGATTCCTCTCATGCGAAACAGTCTTAATGTGTTGCGGTAGTTGACTAAGAATTATTTTTGTTTCGTCAGATGATCCATCATCCACAATAATTATTTCCGGTTCAATCTGATCAAAATCTACTTTATGAAGCTCTTCTACTATGCGAGGCAGTGTTACACCCTCGTTGTATGCTGGAATAATAATTGAAAGTTTTGTAACATTCATAAATTGATTTGATAAAGAGTGATACTTGGATCATCCTCGTCACTATATACGAGAGTAAGTTGTTCACTTGATTGGAGTTTTGATAGTAACGTCTTTTCTCGAAGGTCTTCCTCTAAAACTAAAATATGTGTGATACCATTCTCAGTCAACGTCTCCGTAATCACTCCTAAGTCTGTATCACAGGTACCTATGTGACACAAGTAAGTGTGACCCCAAAAAGTAGTAATTGCATTACTAAGCTCTGGATCATAGAAATATATGAAGCGTGAATCAAACCCTGAAGTGATGGCCAATCTAGAGTCGGAGTAGATAAGTAGTGGGTATTCATGAAAATATTCTGTTAACACAATCGGGTCTTCAATTGTTGCCAAATATGAAGCAAGACCAGCATATCTTGTGTCATCAAAAACATCACTTTTATATACTAAAGCCATACTTATAGAGACTGGGGCTCCAAGAATGACAATTATAGCAATAGTTGATAGTGCGACTTTCAGACGAACATCTTGTACCAGCTCTTTAACCTCATTAGTGAGCTTACGATAAACATCTCCAATCTCACCGATACGGCGATTGAAAGTCCTATGATATCCAGTTATGATTGGCCAAACCAACTGACCTATAATGACCGCAAGAGCACAGGCAAAAAATGGTAAGCCGTACTCTACGGTTCGTGGTATGATAATCTGGATTAACGTAAATAACAGACCGGTAACTAGGACCATAATAAAGATGTTTGCGTCGCGAGAGTAGTGCAGAGTTGCTTTACGGTGCACGAGAATAATAAGATAAAATAAAGCTAGCGCTACACTACCTAATAACATTACATTATATTTACTTTGATAAGAGATGAACATTTCAACAGGTGCTGATACATTACTTGAACCAAACCAGCCAGTCCACACGACGAGTGAGTGCAAGATTGCTAAAGTAGTCTGTCCGACACCAGCAATAAAATAACCATAACTTGTCGGATGTAAGAGAATACCAATACCCAAGCCTAATACAGCAGTAAAAAGTGCGATAAAAGGAGTATGTCGTGGCATTTCGGTTTTTTTCCAGGTCAAAGCAACTACACCAGCCAAGACGAACAAAGGTAGAAGGATAATCGGGGAAAATGAATAGAATAATGCCGATAGTATACCGATAAAAACAAGCCACCAAATTGAACGACGCAAGAGTGCGATAACAACTGCAAGAGTTAGCATAATAGCTATAAGATGTGGTCTCTCATTGATGAGAATTCGGTACATGAAATGCATGTTATGCAGAGGTGGTAAAAACAAAAATATAACAGCAAGCACACCAATCGTATGGGCAGAAAGTACGTGCAAGTACGGTGCTCCAGGGATAAGTGTGCGGTGCCACTCACCCACTCTGCGAGCCAACTCCCTCGCAGTAAGGTATATCATTAAAAAAACTCCGGCACCTAATGCGGCATGAAAAATTTTATTGGCAAGTATTGAATTAATCGCAAAAAACTCAGCCACGACTACACTCACAGCTATTGCTAAGTGATACAAAAACCATAGGTCGGTCTGGTAGACATTAACGAGTGAAAATACAGGATAATTAAAAACGTCACCATGAATATACGACAACGAGTGAGCGTGGTGATAGTAAGGATCTAAAGGCGAACTAAGAGTGGGTTGACTGATTTTTGGTAGCAGAATTGATACAAAAACCAATGCTGGCATAAACCAAATAAAATGATTGTGTATAAACCGCAAAATCTCCATCTCATTACTATATCATAAATGTAATGCTAAATAATCAAATTCAATGTTTATGAGCGATAGACAACATGCGTTTGGCCATCAGTCATACAACCACCTCGACAATTTGATTTTTTGGCTCCGTAAACGTCAAGTACTGCGCCACTTGACTACACACTCAGGAGTCATTGCCGATCTCGGATCAGGGTATGATTGTCGTTTACTAATAGCTCTCTTGGATAAAAATCCCAACCTGCAAGCAATCGCTGTTGATAGTGAATTTTCATCTAATTTACCATCCAGTCGGCTGACTACAATAGTGACAGATCTAAATCGTAAACTTCCAATTTCAAGCCACTCGATTGATACAGTACTCAGTTTGGCAGTGCTTGAACATCTGGAAAAGCCAGCTGTTCTATTGCAGGAAATACACCGAACACTCAGACCTGGCGGGAAACTAATCTTGACCACTCCCGGGCCAAGAGCACAGCCACTCCTAGAATTCCTAGCATATAGACTTCATGTTATTGATGAACATGAAATTCGAGATCATAAACAATACTTTTCTTCAAAAGAGCTGATGGAAGTTTTAGTGTCAGCTGGATTTTCTAGAAAATTAATCACTACGAAGACGTTTATTTTTGGAATGAACAATCTGGTAATTGCCACTCGCTAAACTATTTGCACCCACTAAGTATCCAGGGTGATTGTCGGTTTTTGCTGTTGTCAGCTTTTTTTATTTCGCAGACAAGGCTCGACTTGCACGATAGCGGATAGGATATCATTTGGGCTAGGAAAATGGGGATTAGTCCCTAGTCTGCAATTAATAGTTGAACCTGTGCTTACTGCTTTGTAGTTGAATGTTCAACTTATAAAGTATCGCTATTGAATTTGTGACTAATTAAAGGTTTCATGACTTACGCGTTTCTGATGAAGTTCGAGGCGCTGACCCAGCTATAGTTCCGGTAACCATTTATTACTAACGTAATAAACTAAAATCGTTCTGATCAGTCACGAAAGAATATAAATGATCACGGAAACTGGAGCTGGGTGAGGCGTACTTGGTGGTACGATGAAAGGTTTGAGTGACGAAAGCAACAAAGAAATTTGCCAAACGCGTAAGTCCTGGGTTTTATAAAGTTGGTAGTGTAAAATATATATATACGCTAATTTGTTTCATATACATATGAAAGGTCTGTTGTTTTTAGTTTCTATTTATTTATTAATAGCAATGTATGCTATCTGGGATAAGTTAAACGGCTATTTCAAGGAAATGGGAGTTTTTAATCAAATTGTTTATTATGTGATACTTGTAGTCATATCGTTTGTTTTGGTTGTTCATATAATCAATCTAATTAAAAAAAAAGAACTAATTTTAAGGAATTACCCCTACATAAAAAGAAGTCTAGGGCTGTATTAATTATGCTTTTTTTATTTCCAATTATTTTATTTAACATTTTTGGTGGAATATTTTATGTAGCCGATATGTTTAAACCATTATATGCCTCATACAACAAAAACCTTGGACAAGCTAGGTTTGAAAAACTCAAACTCTTTTATCAAGAACCTACACAGGTTCCCTCATATATATTACTTGATGAAAAGAACATTACTATACGAAGAGTGCAAAGAACGGCTGAGATTTTTTCTAGATATAATTGCGCATACAACCAGATGGTAGCATAAATGGAAATTTATCTATGCACTTTAGAAATCCTGGTTCACAGAAAAGGCGTGTTAGAGGAGGTCATACGAATGTATACATAAATGAAAAGAAAGCAATCATTGATTCTGTTGGTTCTTTACACATTCACGACTCAGGTGTGTCCTTAAGAATATCATCTAGCGGTTGCGCTAGTCTAACAAAAGAAGATATTGTGCAAATTGCTAAATCATTGGCGGTACCTAGAGAATTTCATTATGAATCGGTCAGTCGTGTCTCTGGTTTGAAAATAAGATGAGATACCGGTATTAGCTATAAAAATCACATGTTTATGTTTACTCTCTGCTCTATTTCATCTCCTCTTCCTCGCACCATTTTATTTTATTTGTAAATTCACCTCACGTTGTCCCCACTCTCCACTGTCTTAGTGCAATCCGCAAGTCATTCTATCTCCTCCGGGTCAGTGGTTAAACAAAAAGTCTTCACGAAGCGGCAGAGGTGGAGCCGTACTTTAACATTTTTATCACCTAAAAACTTCGTTTAGCCAGAAATGTGAATTCGTTTTACTCTAGGTCTTGCCTAGGGGTAAATTAATAAATCTGAAATTCGTTTTCCCTGTTAAATTTTCTTTTGAAATTTAAAAATGCACCTTACAGATTTCTTTCCGCAAGGTGCTAGTGAGTAGCCATTATGGCCGTATTATGAGTGTCCACCTCCGCTCCGGTTGAAGCCATTGGAGTACGTCCCTGATGTCGTTCATCGTAACACGTTCGAAATCGGACCCGATTTCTTTAAGCGTTATAATTCGCTGTTCTTCGACGAGATCGTCGAGTGCGCCGTCGCAAACACTCTTGCCGGTTTCATCGATCATATAGTTTCTTGCGAGAGCATGGCGCTTAACCTCTTCAAACAAGTCTTCACGATCGTTCATCGAAGCTATACAGGCTTCAATGACGTCATCGATTTTGTCAATCGCCTTGAGCTCAAGAGCGTTGCAAATAATCGAAAATTCGTAAAAGTGCCTGAAGTTGTGTCGGGCACTGTTGATGGCATAAGCCCATGCGTGTCGCTCTCGCACCACTTCGAAAAGCATCGTGTCGAACATCTCTTTCATAATCCTAATAACGCGACCGTTGATGTTGCCAGGAATCTTCGCAACACTCCGGTATGCTCCGACCTCAATAGGCGAAGTGAAGTGTTTCGAGACTTTGAAGACGTGTCGTGTCTCCGAAGGTAAGACGACATCAGTTACAGGTGTCGGAAGCGGTGTTCGATCTCCTTTCTTATTCGTCGCAAATGGGCTTTCGGAAAGAAGCTCAACGAGTTCTTGCAACTGCATACCACCGACACCAACAATACTCATGTTTTATGGAGTATAGTGTGCATCGTAATGCTCTTGCAGATCACTCTGCGTGATTCGAGAGACTGATTCGGGGTTGCCGAGTGGTCGAACGAATCTTTCTAGCCAGTAGCCTGCATAGAGCGTCTTATGTTCACGCTCATCCAAGTCAAGCTTGAACTTAAACGGATAGGAGCGATTGAACTCGCCAATGATTAACTGACGCTCCCGTTCGATAAAATTTTCCAGTTTGGCAGAAAGCAACATATGACCGAACATAGAGAAAGCTCTCGCGAGAATCGCATTGTCAGCTGGCAGGAAGAAACGATACTGCGTATACGGATAGCCAGTCGTGCCAAGATCAACTATCCCGCCATGGTCTTTGAAAAACTTTTTCATCTCGTTCTTGGAGACAATAGTGCTTTCCGAAACGAGATGTTCGATGAAGTGCGACAGTCCTTCACGTCCGACTGGATCGTACTCAGCTCCAGTGTGAATCAGAAACCCCATGGCTTGCCATGGGCGTCCTGGCCAATGAGCAGCATAGACCGTGAGACCATTCGCCAACGTCGTCGACTGAAATTCAGCATACGGATCCCACATAGGGTAGTCCTCCTTTCTTGAGTTTGTGGTTTAAAAAAGAACAAGTTAACTGACACTTCATAGCACAAAATTGACTATACGTCAATGTTGTGTCTTGACAGAACTAAATATAAATGTTTAATTTGTAATGAAAATACTGCTCTTTTCACACAGGAGTAGAAAATGGCTAGCAAGTTCAAACAACGTCAACGAGTTGAAGCACATCCTGAACGGTACCTAAATAAGATTGATGGGTTAATTAAACTGGGATTTATAGACTATGAGCGTTTGATTAACAAAGCTCCCTCAATAAATTGGTCTTTCCTTACTCACCATAGAGAAGAAGTTACAGGGTTTAAAGCAACGAGGCTTTAGAGATCCTGTCGGTATGATCACAAATAAGCCTGAGGTGCTTACTCTTTCCTTGAAGAATATTGACACAAAGCTACGAAACCTAGCCGATATGGGCTTTGAAGATCCTGTAGCGCTGACGTCTAAAAAACCTGCTGTTCTCACTACATCACAGCGGAATATTCTAGTAAAACTACACGGTCTTCGTAGAAAAGGTTTTAGAGATCCAGTAAAACTCGCCACCATGTACCCAATCATATTGACGTTTTCTCTGCGCAACATTGACATTAAATTAAAAGGTCTTGCTGAGAGGGGTTTTAATGATCCTGTAGCTTTGGCTACAGTAGCCCCTTCCATTTTCAGCCTTTCGTTTCGGAACATAGACAAGAAACTCAAACTGTGTCGAAGATTGGGAGTGAATATCGAAACATTTCTTTGCTACAACACTATGATTTTTATTGGAATGGCGAGTAAGCATTATATTCCAATCTTGCGAAGATGTAGAACACTTGAGCAAGAACCTACTCCTAAAAATGTATATCGTATCTACCAAGATAAATCATTCTGATTCTAGGAGTAGCTAACCCTGAGATAACATCAAAGGGTTTTTGTAAATAAATATAGCTTGTCTAATAGGTGACATTATTTAAACTATTCTCCTAGTACTGATTGCAGTGTAGACGACTTTCCCTACCGTCACACGTACTTGGACTAGCTATTTATAATTGATGCCATATTTTTATTTTTTATAAATTTGTTAAATCTTTGTGGTTAAAATACTACTGCTCACCCGCGTAAAATCCTACGAATCAAAATATGATTTTAATTTATACTTATTACGTATCATCTTTTTCTTTATCTTTAAATTCAATCTCAGTCAGCGCCTGTTTTCCAAGTATTTTCATAGTTTTTCTTAGCTCGTGAACCTTTTTTGAATTTCTATTTTCAGCACGTTTAGTACCTTGAACCCGACCAAACATTTTTTCTACACCAATAGCAGATTCCTTCTCCTTTTGATATCTCTTTCTCTTAAATGGTGAAAAAGCACTAGTATTTCTATATTTAAACCCAGCATAATTTTCCCCAGATGTACCCTCTATGACTCTAAAGTTTGAGGCTACTCTATCTTCTTTTTTACCATACTTTTCACCTTCTTCTAAGTAAAACATAAAAAAAGTTACAAGATCATGACTTATCTTTGTATCAGGTATATCTGAGTTTTCTTCTTGGTTGATTAAATTATCGATATTTTCATTTAAATATCTTATTGTTCCACCTTTGTTTATAAAGTCATCTATAAACAAGACCTGTTTATAGTTTGATAGTGAAAATATCTTTCCCAGATGTTCAGTGCGATAATAATATTCCATATCAACATTATTAATATCAAGAGTCGGATGGTCTTCTTCATGTGCTATAGCCTCATATTCCTTTATTGAATTTTTTGTATCTTCTATTTCTTCTTCAAGCTCTAATTCCTCTAATTCAGATTTAAAGTGAGAATACATAATCGCATAATCTTGATATTTTTCTATATCAGAGAAATTTGTATAGAAACAATATTTTGGTATTTCAACACCTTTGTCCGAATACACTTTATCTATCAAAGTTTTATAAAATAAAGTAAAGGCCTCGCACTTATATCCATAAAAACAATTACCTTAGGTAAAGCGTCAGGAGGTGTTTCATCAAAAAATTCCTTGAGTTTGTACATGCCGGAAAATAAAACCTCTTTGTCTTGTTTAGACAAAAAATAATCTGCACTTTCTGGTAAAGAGCCATCTAAAGAAGTTATCGAATCACCTTCATTAACTAGATGTTGCTCATCTATATTTTCTTCACCACCTGAATGTGTTTCAAATTTTTTCATTTTAAAACATAATATTATTATCACTTTTGCTTATTGTCAGGACTTACGCGTTTGGCGAATTTCTTTGTTGCTTTCGTCACTCAAACCTTTCATCGTACCACCAAGTACGCCTCACTCAGCTATAGTTCCGGTAAACATTTATTACTAACGTAATAAACCAAAATCGTTTTAGTCAGTCACGAAAGAATATAAATGATCACGGAAACTGGGGCTGGGTCAGCAC